>CAZLKG010000123.1:0-4877 GCA_964560045.1 uncultured Slackia sp. | reverse complement strand
CAACGAGCCCACCGCTGCAGCTTTAGCCTACGGCCTTGACAAGACCAAAAAGGATCAGAAGATTCTCGTGTTCGACCTTGGTGGCGGCACGTTTGATGTTTCTGTTTTGGAGCTTGGCGACGGAGTGTTTGAAGTCCTGTCCACCGCGGGTGACAACCACTTGGGTGGAGACGACTGGGATCAGCGCGTCATTGACTGGCTGGCTGACAAGTTCAAAGGCGATCGCGGTGTCGATCTGCGCAAAGATCCCATGTCTTTGCAGCGCTTGAAAGAGGCCGCCGAGAAGGCAAAGATGGAGCTGTCTAGCACCTCGCAGACCAATGTGAACCTTCCGTTCATCACCTCCATAGACGGGACACCGCAGCATCTTGACTACACGCTTACCCGTTCTGAGTTCGAGCGCATCACGCGCGATTTGCTCGACCGCTGCAGACAGCCCGTTGAGCGCGCCCTGAGAGATGCCGACTTGAGCGCCAGCAATATCAGTGAGGTGATTCTGGTGGGCGGTTCCACCCGCATGCCTGCCGTTCAAAATCTTGTGAAATCCATGACCGGCAAAAACCCCAACATGTCGGTGAACCCCGATGAGGTAGTGGCTATCGGCGCTGCCGTTCAGGGTGGCGTACTTGCCGGTGATGTCGAAGGTATTCTGCTTTTGGATGTCACCCCGCTCTCGCTAGGCGTTGAGACCATGGGCGGCGTGATGACCAAGATGATCGATCGCAACACCACCATCCCCACCCGAAAGACGGAAATCTATTCCACGGCGGCTGACAACCAGACATCCGTCGAGATTCATGTCCTGCAGGGTGAGCGCCAGATGGCGGCTGACAACAAGACGCTGGGCCGCTTCCAGTTGGCCGGTATTCCTGCTGCCCGTCGCGGCGTGCCTCAGATTGAGGTCACGTTCGACATTGATGCCAACGGTATTGTGAACGTGTCCGCCAAGGATTTAGGAACCGGTAAGCAGCAGCAGATTACTATCAGCGGCTCCACCGCCTTATCCGATGACGAAGTGGATCGCATGGTGAAAGACGCCGAGATGCATGCGGCTGAGGATGCGGCTCGCAAGGCCGAGATCGAGGCTCGCAACAACACCGACTCGCTGCTAAACGCCACCGAGCAGACGCTCTCTGAGCTGGGCGATAAGGTTCCCTCCGATACCAAGCGCATTGCCGAGGAGGCCATCAAAGAGGCTAAAGATGCCCTGGCCGGTACCGATATTGAAGCCGTCAAGGCCGCAGGGGAGAAGCTGCAGCAGGCAAGCTACAAGCTGGCCGAGGTTGTGTATAGCTCTCAGCAGGATCAACAGGGTGCTTCCGGATCGGGCGTGGGCTCTTCGGGTGCCGCCTCCGATGATGGCCCGATTGAGGCGGACTACGAGGTCGTGGACGACAAGAGTGAAGGCAAGTAGTCATGACTAAGGACGACAAGAAGAAGGTCGCCCCCGAGACCGGCGAGATCCTTATTGAGGGGGGCGGTGTTGAGCAGAAGGAGGGGATTGCAGTAGGTGATTCCGTCCTTGACTCTGAGGATGCCGTTGAAGTTCCCAGTAAAGAGACCCCTGAATCCCCGGCATCTACGAGAGAGGCTACCGAGGGGAAAGAGGGCGCCGAGTTCGATTCTGGCACCAAAGATATTGCCGCCGAGGCTGAAGCTGTGGTTGCTGAGGCCGAGCGCATAGCCAAGGCTGAGCAAGAGGTAGCGGCCCTTCGTGACAAATATCTTCGTCTGCAGGCGGAGTGGGACAATTATCGCAAGCGCACGGCAGAGGAAGCCTCCGACATGCGCGCCCGCGCTGCCGAGAAGCTGATGGGCGATGTTCTGCCCGTTTTGGATGATTTCGAACGCGCCATTGCCCATGCCGAGAACAACGGCGAAGCCGGTTTGCTCGGAGGCGTTCAGGCCATTAGTGCCAAGCTGAACGAGATATTCGCGAAACATGGCCTTGAAGTTATCGAACCTGTGGGCCAGGCTTTCGATGCACTTGAGCATCAAGCCGTTTCTACCGTTGAAGACATGTGTGTTCCCGACGAAACCGTGGCCCAGGTGCATCAGAAGGGCTACCGACTTGGCAAGAAGGTTTTGCGGCCTGCCGTGGTGACGATATCCACAGGCGGCCCCAAACGAGAATCGGAAGATGCCGCTGGAGACGGCGCAGGGCGATAGGCAGCTGTAGGAAGGCGGGCGATTGTCCGCCTTCCTTGCAAGAAGGAGGTGGTGTCGATGGCTGCAACTCCGGACTACTACAAAACGCTCGGTGTATCTCGCAACGCCACCCAAGATGAGATAAAGAAAGCATATCGAAGGCTGGCGCGCACGCATCATCCTGATGCGGGTGGTGACGAGGCCAAATTCAAAGAGATCAACGAGGCATATGAGGTTTTATCCGACGAAAGGAAGCGCAAGCTCTATGACCAATACGGCACGGCAGATGAGCAACGCATTCCCTTCGGCGGCGAAAGTTTTGGCGGCTTTGGCAGCTGGTCGGACATTCTTGAGAGCATTCGCCGGGGCGAGGGCGCGTTTGGTACAAACTGGGATGTGAGCGACTTCTTCAGCGGCTTTGCAGGCCAGCAGCAGCGTGGAGGCTATGCCCGGGGATATGCTTCCAGGCCGCAGCAGGGTCGAGATATACATGTCACGCTCAACGTGAGTTTCGACGAAGCCTTCAACGGCTGCACGAAAAAGGTGAGCGTGAAACTTCCCGGCGCTTCGTTAACGGAAACGCTTGACGTCAAGGTGCCCGCAGGTGCCGTTGATGGAGGGCGCGTGCGTTTTCGCGGGAAGGGAGCTGAGGGCGTGAATGGGGGTGCGAACGGTGACCTGTTGGTGACTACTCGCATCTCTTCGCATCCGGTGTTCTCACGTGACGGTGCCGATGTGCTCATGGTTGTGCCGGTAACGGTGGCCGAGGCTGCACTGGGTGCCAACATTACGGTGCCTACCCCTGATGGCACGAAGATTCGTGTGCATGTTCCCGCCGGTTGTCAGGACAAAACCACGTTGCGCATTAAGGGCAAGGGTGCCCCCAACGTGAAAGGGGGAGAGCGCGGAGCCTTGCGTATCACGTTGAGCGTGCAGGTTCCCAGGGTCATGACACCGGCTCAGGAAGAGGCCATGCGCGATTTCCAGATCGCAACCGAGGCGGCGGGGCAAGATGTGCGGGCGGCTTTGAGCGCGTAGCAATTGAGGGCGTATTAAGAAAGAGGAAGAATTATGGCAGATAGAGACACGCCGCTTTACATGATCAGCGTGGCTGCCCAGCTTGCCGGGGTGCATCCCCAGACGCTGCGTATCTATGAGCAGAAAGGACTCGTTACACCCAAGCGTACCAGCGGAAACACCCGCATGTACTCGCAGGCCGACATCGAGCGGCTCGAATTGATCAACGAATTGACCGGCGAAGGCATCAATCTTGCCGGTGTCATTCGCATCCTCGATCTCAAGGGTCGCATTGATGAGCGCGACAAAGAGATAGACGATCTCCATCGGAAGGTGCGCCGTCTGGCCGATCGTGTGCATGAGCTGGAGACGCGCGAGAACGTAACCGCACTCATGCTGCCCGAATCCACGGCCATTCGCAAATTGAATTGAGGTGAATCATGAGACTAGACAAACTCGCTATCACTGCTCAGGAGGCGTTTCAGGCCGCCATGGGCATCGCGAGCGATGCCAACGCGGCGCAGATAGAAGGCATCCATCTGCTCAAGGCATTGCTCGATTCGGGGGAGAACAACCTTTCCGCCATCATCAAACGAGTCGGTGCCGATCCTGCGCAGCTGAGGCGCAACGTAGATGCCGCAATTGAGAATGCGCCGAAGGTCACAAGGGGCGGGCTTGGCATGTCCATCCCCTCGCAGGGCCTGATGAAGACCATAAGCAATGCTGTAAAAACAGCAGAGAAGATGGGCGACAGCTACGCTACAAGCGAACATCTGCTCATTGCACTTGCCGAAGACAAGGGTGAAGCTGGCAAGCAGCTCAACGCGCTCGGTATCACGCGCAAAAGCGTCGAGGAGGCCTACGACGGTCTTCGTGGCGATGCTCGCGTGACCGACCAGCAGGGATCCATCGAGCTTGATGCTCTCAGCACCTATGGCCAAAACCTCATTCAGCAGGCGCGCGAAGGAAAGCTCGATCCGGTGATCGGTCGTTCCGATGAGATTCGCCGTACCATCCAGGTGCTTTCCCGCCGCACCAAGAACAACCCGGTGCTTATTGGCGAGCCGGGCGTGGGTAAGACGGCTATCGTCGAGGGGCTGGCTCAGCGCATTGTGACGGGTGATGTACCCTCCAGTCTAAAAGACCGTGACATCATTGCGCTTGATATGGCTTCCATGGTGGCAGGCGCGAAGTACCGCGGCGAATTCGAGGATCGCTTGAAGGCCGTGCTGCGTGAAGTCAAACAGAGCGAGGGGCGCATCATCTTATTCATCGATGAGCTGCACACCATCGTAGGTGCTGGCGCTGCGGGCGATTCGTCCATAGATGCGGGCAATATGCTCAAACCGGCGTTGGCGCGCGGCGAACTGCACGCCATCGGTGCGACCACGCTTGACGAATACCGCAAGCATATCGAAAAAGATGCAGCCCTTGAGCGCCGCTTCCAAACGGTGTTGGTGGGGGAGCCCTCCGTGGAAGACTCCATTGCCATTTTGCGTGGTTTGAAGGAGAAATACGAGATCCATCACGGCGTGCGTATCACTGATGGTGCCATCGTGGCGGCAGCTGAGCTTTCGAGTCGCTATATTGCCGATCGCTTTTTGCCCGACAAGGCAATCGACTTGATGGATGAGGCGGCAAGTCGTCTGCGCATCGAGATTGATTCCATGCCGGAGGAGATTGATGCTGCCGAGCGTAAATACACGCAGATG
>CAZLKG010000122.1:0-4914 GCA_964560045.1 uncultured Slackia sp. | reverse complement strand
CCTGCTCGCCGAAGAGATCCTCTTCGGTTTCTTCCTTGAAGGTCGCCTTGATGATCCCGGAGCGAGCACCGCCAATTCCCCAGCAGTAGGAAAGCGCGATGTCCCACGCGTTACCGGTGGCATCCTGCTTCACGCAGGCCAAATCAGGTACGCCGGATCCTTCGGTGTACTGACGGCGTACGATGTGGCCGGGACCTTTGGGGGCGCACATGATGATGTTCACATCTTCGGGGGGCACAATATAGCCGTAGTGGATGTTGAAGCCGTGGGCGAAGGCGAGCGTATTGCCGGGCTTTAGGTGGGGCTTGATGTGTTCCTCATAGACTTTGGCCTGGGTCTCATCGGGGACAAGAACCATGATGAGGTCTGCTTCTTCGGCGGCTTGATCCATGGAGACTACGTTTAAGCCGGCCTCTTCGGCCTTGGCCCAGCTGGAAGATCCTTCACGAAGACCGACCCGCACATCGCAACCGGAATCCATGAGGTTGAGCGCATGGGCGTGACCCTGAGATCCGTAGCCGATGATGGCGATCTTCATTCCCTGAATAACGCCGGGATCGACATCCTGCTCGTAATAAATCGTAACAGCCATCTTCAACATCCTTTCCGTTTTGACTGTTGGACTCGCATATGCTCCATCGTTCGATAAGCTCGATTTAGGATTTTAGTCTTCGACCTGCCAGATCGGCGGCCAAAGCCCCCTGTCTGCCATCAGAGATTCTAATCCTTCGTGCCGCGCGGCATCGCGATCTTGCCGGTACGTGTCAGTTGCTTAATGCCGTAGGCGCGGAAAAGATCTTCCATGGCGCCGAGCTTGTTTTCGTCTCCGGTTGCCTCGATGGTGAGCGAATTTTTGCTCACATCTACCACATTCGCGCGGAACACGTTGGCTATCTCGATCACCTCATGGCGCTTCTCGGGACCGACCGCCACCTTGAAGAGTGCCAACTCGCGGTTGATGGTGTCCTCGCCGGTCATGTCGGTGATCTTGTAGGTGCTCACCAGCTTATGTAGCTGTTTGATGATCTGCTCGCAGGCCAAATCGTCGGCGAGCATCACAATGGTCATGCGCGACATGGTGGCGTCTTCAGTGGGTGCTACGGCCAGTGACTCGATATTAAAGCCACGGCGGGAAATCAAGCCAGTCACGCGCGAGAGCACGCCCGGTTTGTTCTCCACCAGCACCGAAAGAATATGCTGCTTCATTGATCCTCACCCTGCCTTTCAGCGGCGCTTCCCATGCCCTTTTCGGTCACGCGTGCGCCGCCAACCGTCAAATCGATTGCGCCGATGATGTCATCGAGCGCAGCGCCTGGTGCCACCATGGGGTACACGGTCTGATCCGCCGATATAGCCACGTCCAACAGATACGGACCCTCGGAGTCGAGCATGCGCTGTATGGCGTCTTCCACCTCATCGGGGTCTTCCACGCGCGCGGACTGCCAACCGTAGGCATCGGCAAGTTTCAGGAAATCGGGCACAGGATCCAAAACCGTGGAGGAGTAGCGCTCTTTGTAGAACAACTTCTGCCACTGATGCACCATACCCAGTGCACGGTTGTCAAGAATCATGACCTTAACAGGTGCTTTGTTGATGATGGCAGTGGCCATTTCCTGCTCATTCATCTGGAAACTCCCGTCGCCGGCCACGCATACCACCTGTGCGTCGGGGCAGGCTATTTGAGCGCCTATAGCTGCGGGGAGCCCGAAGCCCATGGTGCCCAAACCGCCGCTCGAGATAAAGGTGCGTGTCTTTTCCCGGTCAATGTGTTGGTGAGCCCACATCTGGTGCTGGCCCACCTCGGTGGTAACGATTGTGGTTTCGGGGTCGAGCTTGGCCGAAAGGATGCCCAGTGCAACCTCGGGGACGATCTGCCCGGGAACGTCGGCAAAATTCTCGTGGTAGAGCGGCCAGCGCTCTCGCCATTCGCTGCACTGCTTAAACCATGCTGCACCAACGTGTCCAAGATTCGTTTTTTCAGCCTGTTCAACCATTCCGGCGAGGATGCCCTGGACATCGCCCACGATAGGTACCTGGGGCTCGCGGATCTTGCCGATTTCGGCTGGATCGATGTCGATGTGAATCACCTTGGCGTGTGGCGCAAACTCGGAGACCCTGCCTGTCACGCGATCTGAGAAGCGCGCGCCTACGGCTATGATAAGGTCGGCTTTGGTCATCGCCATGTTGGCGTATTTAGAGCCGTGCATACCTACGGGCCCGAGGTTGAGCGGGTTTGAGGTGGGGAAGGCCCCTTTGGACATGAGGGTGGTGAGCACGGGAATCTGCGTCATCTCTGCAAACTGGGCGAGCTCCTTACACGCATGGCTTGCCACCACGCCGCCGCCCACGTACAGAAGTGGGCGCTTCGATTGCGCGATCAGGCTGATGGCCTGTCTGATCTGTTTGGCGTTACCCCTGTAGGTGGGACGGTAGCTGGGTAGGTTTACGCTGTCGGGATAGTGGAATACCATCTCGGTGCTAGCCAAGTCGCTGGGAATGTCGATGAGTACGGGGCCGGGGCGTCCGGTGGTGGCGATGTAGAAGGCTTCGCGAAACGTCCTGGTAAGACTTTCGGTGGATTGCAAAAGAAAACTGTGCTTGACTATCGGCATGGTGATGCCCACGATGTCGGACTCCTGGAAGGCATCGGTGCCGATGACGCTACGCATGACCTGCCCGGTGATCACCACCAGGGGGACGGAATCCATATAGGCGGTGGCGATGCCGGTGACGGTGTTGGTGGCACCCGGGCCGCTGGTCACAAGCACCACGCCGCATTTGCCGGTGGCACGGGCATAGCCGTCGGCCATGTGTGTGGCGCCCTGTTCGTGACGCGTCAGCACGTGACGGATTTTCTTGGAATCGTACAATGCATCGTAGATCTTGATGGCCTGGCCGCCGGGGTAGCCGAATATCACGTCCACCCCCTCGGCCTCCAGGCTCGCGATAACGGCCTGGGCACCGGTCATAGTCTGGCCCTCTTTTTCGGTGTGGCTGCCGGGCCCAAAGGGTGCGCCCGAAATGGCGCGAGCCTTGCGCTCGGCGATAGGATCGGTGGTTGTCATGACAGATACGCCCCCTTGTCTGCGCTTGTTACGAGCTTGGCATAGCGTGAGAGCACGCCCGAGGTGTACGTGGGCGCGGGCGGCTGCCACACCGCGCGACGCCAAGCCAGCTCTTCTTCGGATACTTGCAGTTCGAGCTTTCCCGCCTCAATGTCGATGGCAACGATGTCGCCCTCACGAACGAGTGCGATGGGTCCACCAGCCGCAGCCTCAGGACTCACATGGCCGATGCAAGGACCCTTGCTTGCCCCAGAGAAGCGTCCATCGGTGATCAGCGCGACCGATGAGGCCAGTCCCATGCCGCAGATGGCGCTGGTGGGTGTGAGCATCTCGCGCATGCCGGGACCACCCGCTGGGCCTTCGTAGCGTATGATTACCACGTCGCCGGGATTGATAGCACCGCCGAAGATGGCCTCGCAGGCATCCTCTTCGCTCTCGAACACGCGGGCAGGGCCGCAGTGCTGCCACATGTCGGGATCGACGGCGCTCTTCTTCACTACGCCACAGTCAGGTGCCAGGTTGCCACGCACCACTTTCAGGCCGCCGGTCTGGCTGTAGGCGTTTTCCCTAGAGCGCACCACCTCGCCATCTGCCGCAGGGCACTCGGTAAGCCACTGTTCGACCGTGCCGTGGCAGGTGAGGGCATCGGTCTTAAGCATGCCACAGCGGCCCAGTTCGCCCATGATGGCGGGGATACCGCCCACGGCATTGAGGTCTTCGATATGCAGCGGGCCGGCGGGCGCGATGCGGGTGAGGTTGGGGGTTGCAGCCGAGATGCGATCCCAGTCGTCCATGGATACGGGGCAGCCCGCCGCGTGCGCGATAGCCGTAAGATGGAGCATCGTGTTGGTGGAGCCGCCAAAGGCCATATCCAGCACCATACCGTTGTGGACGGACTTCTCATTAATGATATCGAGTGCGGTGATACCCGCACCAAGCAGTTCCATGATCTGCATACCCGTTCGTTTGGCCAGGCGGATGCGCTCAGAATACACGGCGGGGATGGTTCCGTTTCCGGGCAGCGCCAGACCAAGCGCCTCAGACAAACAGCAGATGGAGTTGGCGGTAAACATGCCCGAGCAACTGCCGCAGGTGGGACAAGCACTGTTTTCGAGCCAGGCACACTCCTCTTCGGTCATGGTACCGGAGGTGACCTGACCCACGGCATCGAAGAGGGTATTCAGATCGGTTTGGCAGCCCTGCTTGTCTCGCCCGGCGAGCATGGGGCCCCCGCTCACAAGCACTGTGGGGATGTTCAGGCGGCATGCGGCAATGATCATGCCGGGTACTATTTTGTCGCAGCTGGGAATGAGTACCATGGCATCGAACTGGTGGCCTTGTACCGCACATTCCACGCTGTCGGCAATCACCTCGCGACTGGCGAGCGAATAGTGCATGCCTTCGTGATTCATGGCAATGCCGTCACACACGCCGATGGTGTTGATCTGGAGAGGGGTGCCTCCGGCCATGCGCACTCCCGCCTTGACGGCATCGGCGATGGCTTGCAGATGCAAGTGTCCGGGAATCACCTCGTTTTGGGCAGAGATCACGGCAACGAGCGGGCGCTCAAGCTCGTCGTCGGTCAAGCCGTCAGCCTTGAGAAGGCTGCGGTGCGGCGCGCGCGCCAAACCGCGTTTGATGGCATCGCTTCGAAGCTGCATCAGGTCAACTCGCTTTCCTCGATGATGTGCAGGTTGTTCCTACACGGACGGGATTCTCGAGGATGCTGACGGCGAGGCAAGGGCTTCGCTCGATGCCGGTAACGGTGGCGCCGACCAAGGCGTAGTGACGCGCCCGCCCGTCGAGGTTCTCTCGCGGACGCGGATGCGGGTTCTGCCTGGCTGCTCGA
>CAZLKG010000121.1:0-4991 GCA_964560045.1 uncultured Slackia sp. | reverse complement strand
CAGGATCGATTCCGAATGCCTCTGCCACCTCTTCTATCGTGTCCACGATGACGACGTTTGAGTTGGCCTCCAACTCCTCCTGTAATTCAGGAACCGGTTCCCCGGTCGGATAGCCCATGGTTGAGGTTCCATAAAAAAGACCATCGTACATAAGTATGTCAAGGTACGCCTGGTCGATAATAGAAATGTTTTTGCGCTGGCCCACAAGCGAATTCCCGTGCGCAGTGAAGTCACCCACGCGAGCTTCGTTCCAATAGCGCACGCCATTTTCATTGACGCGCATATTGTATTGGCGATAGAGGGCGAGGTTGACGGGCGAATACCACGCCTCGGTGTCGCGCACCCTTCCTCCGTTGAACATCACCGTACCGGGAAAATGTAATGCGGCACCAGCCGACAGGCCCATGTTGATACCGTCGCCGTCATGTCCAGGAGTGCCGTTGCTCATCACTTCATCAAAACTGATGTTGACATACTTTTCGAACATTTCCTGATTGTTTGCATAACCGCCCGTGCAAAGAAGCACAACGGGAGCGTTTATCTGTATCGTGTTGTTGCTGCTGTCTACGGCATAAACTCCTGCAACAGAACCATCCTGCATGATGAGTTCTTTTGCCGTCGTGTCGTATCGAATCTCCGCTCCGGCATCCGATATCTTTTCGATGAGGGGATCGATGAGGTGTTCGCCGATAAGCATTCCCTCATCGAACGTGTGCCAAGTTCTTGGCGAGCCGCCAAGCGAAAGCAGCCTTGTAAATTGGATGCCATTGTCCATCAGCCAATCAATGGTATCGCCGGCGTTATTGACGAATGTATGCAGGACCGGGCCGTTCGAGGCGAAATGCGCATAGTCCGTAGCAGCTTCGAAAATCTCTTGGGCGGTAGTTTCCACGCCCTCCTCCTGGGCGAGCCTGTCCCCCACACCGAAAACGCCTTCGGCGTATCGCGACGATCCTCCTGCCACGCTGGCAGTCTCAAGCACAACAACATTGAGCCCCAATTCGGTGGCCCTGAGTGCAGCACACGTACCTGCGGTCCCCGAGCCGCACACCAGGACGTCGCAGTCGATTGTCTCTGTGATTTCCGTGTTTGCAAGTGTCTCTTCGGTAGCTTGTTCATCGCCCGACGAATCAGACGTTGTCTGCGACTCACTGCAGGCCGACAACGCCCCCAGCGCCCCGACTCCACCGACCGCCGCTGCCCCTTTAAGGAAATTTCTGCGTGTAAGATCCTTAACCATCATGTCCCTCCTGTTCAATGTTCGGATAATCCGTACAACTAGAAAGAACCATAGAGGACAGACGGGCATTCAGAAACCCACGATTGTCGTGATTTTCGGCGATACGGCACCCACTCACGTATTTCATGTGGGTCGTCTGAGAAGCGATTCAGGAAGGACGAACCATGTCGATGAGCTCTTGCCGTGAATGAATTCCCAATTTGCGATAGATGTTCTTCGAGTGAGAGTCCACCGTGTTTTTCGAGATATGAAGTACGTCGCGAATATAGGGAATGCTCCTGCCCTGCGCAAGCAGCAAAAACACATCCGATTCGCGCGGCGTGAGCCCATAGGTCGAAGCGATGCGGCTGCACGCCTCGATGAGGTTGATATCGCGATTCTGCAGCACTGTTGTACCGTCTTGCTTAGGCGCCTGACCCACAATGTCCGCATTCTTATCTCTGGCATCTGCCGTACTGAGCTTGATATATGCCGGCAGAACATATTTGAATCTGCTTTCCCTGTTGAGAAGCGCCAACGTGGACACGGTTACAAGACACAGCAGGACAAGGCAGAGGATGGCAGGAGAAATATCTTCTGCTTCCAATAGCGGACTCAGCAGTATGCCCAAAAGGCTTCCTGACGCAATGCCAAGCTGTGCCATGCCTCTGCCAAACCCAAGACATACCACATACCCCATCCAGCCCGCATGAACCACGCGAGAAAAGAATACGTATAGAGCGGTGGAATACCCGATTTGAGCCGCGATGATAAAAATCCCCGAGATGAATCGCCCCTCTATGCAGTCGAAGGCGAAAGTTGTGAGGGCAATCGCCACAAGAGGAAGAAGCCATCTGTACATTGTGAATATATCTGCGTATTTGGATAGAAACACCGAAACGAGCGAAATCGAAACAGCGATAAGACATCCAATGATAAGAGGTGGGCCGAACCATCCACCCATAGCAGTTACCTGGCTAGATGGGGTGAGCGACCACAACAATGCTATCGTCATATGCACTATGAGCGCAACGATGCCTATTCTTAAAAATTCCGGCATCAATTCCCGAGTTCTTGTTTCGGGGTTTTCGATATCCGACATACATGCTTTGTCTGCGGAACAAATAAGCAGCAACAGGTACGAAAGCACAGGAAGCAGCAGGATGACGAAAACCGAAACAGGATAAGCGATGATGTGAACAACACATACGCACAACGGAATCATGAGAACCGACAGAGGAATCGCCACCTCCGACAACTCTGTCTTCATATGCCCATAAATCTTGCTCCACAAAAGCCACAGCCCACCGAATCCTACGCCTGTGGCGAAGGCCCCGGCTTCGCGTACGATGAACGATTCGATTCCGTTGACCTTCTCGCTCGCCATGAGGAAGGTACCGGCGACCATGGCCACCAGCATGAACGCGTGGGCTTTCTTGCTGGAGACGAAGTCGTGCCATCTAAGAAGCCATGGCGACACAAGAAGCGTTAGGGCCACTGAAATCGACGAAGTCACCCATGAAGTCGAAGCGTTCGTCGTGATGCCGCTACCATCGGGAAACAGCGCAGACGTAAACCAGCAGCAGTAAATCCACGCCCAGAGAAAACCCATACCCAGATAGCGAAATTTAGACGTTGAAATAGCCAGAGCATGTGGTCGAAACCGATTCATCATGCCTACCCCATGCAGTAGCTCCCCTCAACTCATCGAGCAACGCCATTATCCCAAAAGGGTCCAGAATCTTTGGCTCTGTTAAAGCAGGATTAAAGCAGAGTTAACATGGGAGTAGGAGTAGGAGCATGTCATCAGTTTGTTTTTCTTTGAGTACATGCTGACTTCCAAAGCACTTCGTTTCGGGTCGGACTTTTGTCAGCATCCCACTCAATGTCGCGTATTGAATCGCTTATCTTATTGCACAATAGCTAACTTATTGCTAACTACCTGATTTGCTTACAGATGAAAGGGTTGGATATGAACTGGACGCGCACCATCTTGGACGGACTTGCCGTGGCGGCCTATTTCAACCTGTTTTTACGTCTAAACCCAAAACTTGAATCGCTGAACTTGGGTTCAAACAAAGGGCGCTCCTTGCGGAGCGCCCTTTGTTGATGCAATGAGGGGGTTCGACGGCTATTCAGCCTTCTTTTCCTCAACGGCCTGCTCGTGAGCTTCCTTTGCAGAATCCTCAGCTGCACCCTCAGATGCAGCTTCGGTATCTTCGACAGGAGCCTCAGAGACAGCTTCTTCGATGTCAGCCTCACCGGCAGAATCAGCCTCTGTTTCTTTTTCCTCAGGGACTTCCACTGCCTTCTCTTCGGAAACTTCCTCCGCTTTTTCCTCTGTAGCTTTGGAGAGCTTCTTTGGAGCGGTCTTCTTGGTGGAAGGCTCGGCCTGTGCGGCTTTCTTGGCAACAGGCTCAGTCACGAGTTCCATGATAACCATGGGAGCATTGTCTCCCTTGCGGGGCCCGAGCTTTATGATGCGGGTGTAGCCGCCCGGACGATCTGCCCACATGCCCTGCTCGACCTTGGCGAACACCTCGCGTACCAGTTCTTTATCGCCCAGCTTAGCGATTGCCAGGCGGCGGGAGTGCAGATCGCCGCGCTTGGCCCAGGTGATGATGCGATCCACATCGGGGCGAATCTCTTTAGCGCGAGACTCAATAGTTTTGATGCGATCGTTGAGAAACAGAGCCTGGGTCAAAGACTTCTTCATGGCCTTGGTGTGGGCCGCATCAGTGCCCAGCTTGCGACCCTTCTTACGATGCCTCATCGGTATGTCTCCTTGTAGCTTATTGTTTCAGATCCAAATCCAGAGAGATCAGCTTGTCTTTAACCTCCTCAATGGACTTGGCTCCGAAATTGCGAATGTTGAGCAGGTCGTTCTCGGAGAACTCGACCAACTGACGCACGGAGTGGATGCCCGCACGCTTTAGACAGTTGTAGGAACGGACGGAAAGATCCAGATCCTCTATTTGCCTATCAAGTTCGGTATTAGCCTCTTGGCCTTCCGGGGCGAAGATGGAGGGAATCTCTCCCTCTTCCTCATCAACGATATCGGCGAGATCCAAGAAGGAAGCCATGTACTGATCGATGATGTTAGAGGCGCGACACACCGCCTCGTTAGGAGCGATGGAGCCGTCGGTCTCAACTTCAAGCACCAGCCTGTCAAAGTCGGTGCGCTGCCCCACGCGAGTGTCGCTTACCGCAAGGGTGCAACGACGCACGGGCGAAAACAGGCTGTCCACAGGGATGATGCCGATGGAATCCTCGGCGCGTTTATTGCGCTCAGCAGGCACATACCCGCGACCAACTCCGATGCGGATGGACATGTTCAGCATTCCACCGTCGGCAACGGTGGCGATCACGTGCTCGGGATTCACCAAGGCGAATTCAGCGGGCACATGGATGTCAGCGCCGGTCACCGTGCAGGGACCTTCGACTGAAATTGTGGCGGTGGCCTCGGTATAGTCCTCTGAAAGAGCGGAAAAGACCAGTCCCTTCACATTCAGAACGATATTCGTGACATCCTCGATAATGCCTTCGGCGGTGGTGAACTCGTGCTGCACGCCTTCGATCTGAATAGCGGTAGCCTTTGCGCCGTCCAAGGAGGAAAGCAAAACGCGACGCATGCAGTTACCAAGCGTGTAACCGAAACCACGCTCTAGCGGCTCAACGATGAAGCGCGCGACAACATCGCTTACTTCCTCAGTCGTCACGGTTGGCCTCATGAACTCTGCCATAGTTTGTAAGCCTCCTAATAAGCCGCAGG
>CAZLKG010000120.1:0-4995 GCA_964560045.1 uncultured Slackia sp. | reverse complement strand
ACAACAACCTCTCGGGACTCTACCTATACAATGGACGCTTCACCGGCGTGTTCAGCCGTCTAGGCCCACAATCTCTCATCTGCAAGAAAGCGCGCGGCATCACCTCGCAAACACTGTGGGTTGACTGCTGAGAAGAGTAGTGCGCATGAACGCTTCCAAGACGATCAAAGCACCTCTGCATGACAGGGTGATATCGGCGATTTCAGGTGTGGCCTTGGCGATCACCCTCGTTGCCGTGGGATTTATCGCATGCGCAGCCTTTGATACCCCCACGCGCATGCTTTCTCGGGCCTTCTCAAACTACGCAGATTCCCCCTATACCCAAGAAGAGTTGACGGCGGCAGCTGTTGCCGTCAAGCACTACGCCATCGATACCAACGACCGCTATGAGCTATACACTGCCATGGAAGCCGTGGCGCACTCAGCTGCAGCAGACGGTCGGCTGCCCGAAAACCTCGACTTATACGCGCTCTACATCGATACCAAAGACACCGCCGTCCAAGACAGCACAACTGAGGCAGCCACCACAACACGTACCTCTTCCATCTCATCTTCCGACGTGGACTCCTACGCGCTTGATATTGATGCCCTTTCGCATCTCGATGACGTATACAAGGTCATCGGAGCCGCCAAGCCGGCACTGTATGCAGCGGCCCTCTTGGCCTACGTTGGGTGTATCGCCGTAGCGTTCAGATGTGGCCTGCGTACACTCGCAGGGGTGCTCACGCATGCTGCACAGGGCGTACTTTTACTCTTTGTCCTTTTCGCCCTGTGGGCTGCCGTTGGATTCAACAGTTTCTTCACGGCGTTTCATTCTCTTTTCTTTGCCGACGGAACCTGGACGTTTCCGCAGGATTCGCTTCTCATCTGCATGTATCCCATACGGTTTTGGATAGGCATGGGGCTTGTCTGGCTGCTTGCCACAGTTGCGGCGTGCCTGATTTGCCTTATGATGGGAAACCTCCTAAAAAAGCGAGGGAATGCGACGGTGAGCAAAGCATGAGGCACGGCTCTGTCTGACCTCATATCCCACCCGGATTCCCCGTTTGCCTCAATGCATTTCCACTGCGAATCCAAAGCCGCGCGATAGCCATGGCGGTTTTCGATAAACGAACTTGAGAGGATGATGATGGCCACAAAATCAAAGATCCGCGTGCGTTTTGCACCCTCCCCCACAGGAAAGCTGCATATCGGTGGCGCGCGCGCGGCGATCTACAACTGGGCATTCGCCCGCGCTATGGACGGCGCTTTTATCCTACGCATAGAAGACACCGACCCTAAGCGCTCAACCGAGGAAAACACCCAGATCATCCTTAGAGCCATGCGGTGGTTGGGCCTTGATTGGGATGAAGGTCCCGAGGTGGGCGGTTCGTGTGGGCCGTATTTTCAGACACAGCGCTTCGACACCTATGCTGCGGCTCTCAAGCGTCTGAAAGAGCGCGGATCAGTATATCCATGCTTTTGTACCAAAGAGCGGCTCGATGCCGCCCGCTCCGCTCTTGAAGCGGGCGGTGGTTCATATACGGGATACGACCGCACATGCCGCACCATAGATCCCAAAGAGGCCCTAAGGCGCATTGAGGCAGGTGAGCCTCACGTATGGCGTCTTAAAGTGCCCCGTGATCGCGGGCCAATCGAGTTTATCGATGCGGTATATGGCTCCATGAGCTTTCCTGCCGAAGTCATGGATGATATGGTTCTCGTACGAACGGATAACACACCTACCTACAACTTCGCCGTGGTCTGCGATGATGCAAACATGGAAATCACCCACGTGATTCGAGGCGATGATCACCTCTCCAACACACCACGCCAGATTCTTATCTATGAGGCCCTAGGGCTGCCCGTACCTCTCTTCGCTCATCTGCCTATGATCTTAGGCCCTGACGGCAAGAAGCTCTCCAAACGCCATGGCGCTACGAGCGTCGAGGAATACAGGGCGCGGGGTTTTCTGCCCGATGCCATGGTGAACTTCCTTGCGCTTTTAGGGTGGAGCCTTGACGGGGCAACCACACTCATCCCCCGTGACCTGCTGTGTCAAAAATTTTCCCTCGACCGCGTAACCAAAAAGGATGCTATCTTTGACGAAAAGAAGCTCGAGTGGATGAACGGACAGTACATCAAGGCCATGGATGCTGCCGAATGGGTTGAGCTCTCGCGCCCCTGGCTCGCCCGTGCCTGCGCCCAAGGAAGGCGCGTTGCGCACGGAAAAACACGCGAAGACCTGATCGCTGCCACCCGCAAACATCTATGCGGCGAAGAGGTGGATGCCGCTTTGGGCATCAAGCCGCTCTCCGATGCCGAAATTGCCTCTGGTTTGGCTGATATCGATGAGCGTCCCGAATGGTACATGAGGCTTTTTCCCCTTGTGGCCGAGCGCGAGACGCACCTGGCTGATGCCGCCAATACCTTCCCCTACATGTTTTGGGGCAACAAGACAGAACTTGACCTCAAGAGCATCAATAAGGTACTGCTCAAAGATGGCGGACGCGCTGATGAGGCGCTTCGCGCATGCCGGGACGTGCTGGCGAACGCAAAGGTGTGGGAGTGCGATCCCTTGCAGAAAGCGTGTCGTGCCCTCTGTGAGCCTATTGGGATGAAGCCCAGGACGCTTTTCCAGCCTTTGCGCGTGGCCGTGTGCGGCACCATGGTAAGCCCGCCTCTGTTCGAGAGCATCGAGCTTTTGCCGAAGGAGGATGTGCTAGCACGCATCGATCAAACGCTTGAAACCATCGCTAATCTCTCCCTCTAAGGCTTAGAGGCGCGGGACTACCCGTCAGAGACACGATGGCTGTATTTTGAAAAGTTGAGGAAAGGAACGCCTTCATGAGGATGATAGTCGCACCGGAATTCTGCGTGCGCGCTTTCGGTGCTGAGTGCGAGCGGTGCCGCATTGCCTGCCCCGTGTCGGCCATCTCCTTCGACGCTCAGGCTGACGCGCCTATGATCGATGCCGACATCTGCACCAAATGTGGCGTGTGTATGGGAGTGTGCGATGCGTTCAGATCGTCCTCTGCATCCCTACAGGCTCTCTACGAGCATTTGCGTCGCGTGGCAATGAAGGGTGATGTGGTATATCTCACCTGCAGGGAGAACCTGTTCCCCGGCTTCAATCCGGCCAGCAACGTGACCGTCCTGCCGTGTTTGGCATGCATGCCACCGGAGATGTGGGCGCTGCTTTTGTCTCAAAATGTTCCGTTGTGTCTTGCGTGCGACCTGAGATACTGCGATGGCTGCGACACAGCACCCGACCGCGGAGAAATGCTCTTTACCCGCTCCATCGAAATAGCGGAAGAGTGGACTGATGAAGCGGTGCACTGGGATAGGGAAATCCCTGAGTTTGAGGAAAAATCCTCTTCAAGGAGCACCAACCAATTCGATCGCCGCGAGGCTTTCGACAGCCTGAAAGGTGATGCCATCGACATCGTGACCGGCAAGCGCCGCTTGAAAAATTCCGATACCCTGAAAGACATCTACCGCAAAAGAGAGCGCAGGCGCATGCGCGAAAAGCTCAACCTCACTGACGGTGAACTTATCAATCGCTTCGCCGAAGGGGGTCGCTCACAGCGCCTCCTGCACCCGCGCAGGCGCATGCTGCTCGAAGCGGTTGCTGCCAGCCCGGCGGTGGGACATCGCGCCGAAACCACAGTGAGCAAAACTGATGAGAACTTGTGCGCCGCATGTCTCACTTGTACGAAGGTTTGCCCCACCGGCGCACGTATTCCCTCTCCCAAAGACGGAGCGCTGGACTACGATCCGCGCTTCTGCATAGGATGCGAAGCCTGTTTGAGTGCATGCCCCTACGGGGCCACCTCTGCGGTGGAGACCACTATCGCCGAGATAGCCCCGGATTTGGTAAGTCCTGTAAACAAACCGTCATAGAGAATCGATGTATTCCTTGGCCATATCTGCGGCGTAGTACCCCGTGAAGTATGAATAGCCCGAGCATCCACCCGAGAAACCGTGGTTGTAGTTGTCTTTGAAAAACTCTCCGGAGTCCAATCCGCCGGCATACAGGCCGGGTATTGCCTTTCCGTCTTCATCAACTACCTGAATACTGCCGTTGATCTTCACCCCGCAAAGAGTCGAGTACCAGGAAGGAATGAGCTTGAACGCGTAGAACGGCCCCTCTTCAATGGTGAACAGGTACGCTGCATCCTTAAAGAACTGGGTATCTTCGCCCGCTTCTGCCATTGCATTGTAGGCATCGACAGTCGCCACAAGCCCTGCAGCATCTATCCCTGCTGCCTCGGCTAGCTCTTCAAGCGTTTCACCCTTGTACACCGTTCCAGCCGAAACACCGGCCTCCAGCTCCTCGCTCATTTCCGGAACGGGATCTATTGATCCGAGTACCTCACGCGCATCGGTCATAAGACTTTCGGTCTGCATGCGCTCCACCGCAGCTGAATCGATTACGTTGAAGTAAACGTATCCGTCCTCCTTTATCCCCACCTTATACATGGTGTCCATGACGTTCCATTTTTCATTGCCAAGGCGCTCACCGTTCGCGTTGACCCAGAGATAGGGTTCCCGAGCCGCTTTATCGATGGCAGTATCCCATACCACGTTTTCAACACTTGATGCGGAGGGCTGAGCCAAGGCAAGATCTGAGGCAACAGCGCCGCATCCCAACATCATACGAATGCCGTCACCGTCGTGAGCGAGATGAGAATCATTGCGCCACGCAAACGAACCCCAGGGAATGTATCTCTCAACCATTTCCTCATGGTTGGAGAATCCGCCCGTGCCTACAAACACGGCTTTAGCACTTACGAAGACGGATTCATCTGAGTCGTCCAGTTGAGCCATGGCGCCCACAACCGCTCCCTCGTCATCCACAACAAGGGATGTGGCAGGAGAGGATGTGTGGATATCAACCCCATATTGCTCGGCGGCAGACTGCATGACACTGAAGGCTCCGATACCCTGATCGACGTACATAATGCAACCTGTGGGCGCATCCAATGACGTCAGGAGCATCATCGGATATCCACC
>CAZLKG010000119.1:0-5020 GCA_964560045.1 uncultured Slackia sp. | reverse complement strand
TCGAGGGTATCAACGGTTCGGGCAAGCATAACAACTGGTCTATCGCCACAGAAGATGCCAACCTGCTCGACCCCGGCGACACTCCCGAGGACAACCTGCAGTTTTTGGTGTTTCTCTCCTGCATCATTGAGGCCGTGGACGACTGTCAAGAACTTCTGCGCATGAGCGTTGCCACCTGCGGAAACGACCATCGTCTGGGGGCCAACGAGGCACCGCCGGCCATCATCTCCATCTTTTTGGGCGACCAGCTTCAAAGCATCGTGGACAAAATCATCGCCGGTGAGCATGCCGAGCATGCCGCTAGCACCCTTATTGACTTTGGTGTAGACGTGCTACCCAACCTGGAGCGCGACACCACCGACCGAAACCGAACCAGCCCCTTCGCCTTCACCGGTAACAAGTTTGAGTTCCGCATGCCGGGATCTGCCGTGAACGTGTCCGATGCCAACATGATACTTGACACTGCCGTAGCCAAATCCCTCAAAGAATTTGCCGACGCACTTGCAGGGGTTTCGGAGCAAGACTTCCAAAGCGCAGCACTTGCCTACATCAAGCAGACGCTCACGGATCACAAGCGCATCCTGTTCTCCGGTGACGGCTACTCCGAAGAGTGGCATGAGGAGGCCGCGCGCCGCGGACTCGCCAACCTTTCCACTACCGCTGATGCGCTGCCGTGCTTCGTGGCTCCTGAGAGCATCGCGCTGTTCGAGGAAATGAGCGTACTCTCTGAGACCGAGGTGCGCAGCCGTTATGAGGTAAAGCTCGAAAAATATTGCAAACGCATGAACATTGAGGCGAACTTGATGGAGCGTATGGCGCGTCGCGACTATCTGCCCATCATCAGCGCGTATGCTACCAAGATAGCCAAGGGTATCACCACTATCACCGAGGTCGCCCCCGCAGCCAATATGGTTCACGAGCGCGCTGAGTTGGCAACGCTCACAAGCGGAGTAAGCACCATATACGAAGGGATCGATGAGCTTGCAAAGCTGCATGCAAAAGCCGAGGCTCAGGCCGATTCCCAAGAAAAGGCAAACCTTTATGCACATGAGGTCGCCTCTGCCATGAACAAGCTGCGCGCAGCCGTAGATGCAATGGAGCCCATCGTAGCCCGCGAGTACTGGCCGGTTCCCACCTACGATGACATGCTGTTCTACTGCTAAGGAACCAAAACCGAAATCCCACTCGCCCGACTCTTACAATCCGAACCGAGAAGAGGGGCGCGCCGTTCGTTGGTGTGCCCCTCTCACATATTCTCGGCACTCATCACATATGCTCGGCACTCATTGAGTAATCTTTTAGGATCAGCAATATTGCAACTGAGAGCCACCCGGCTCAAATACGCAGGGATTCTGCAAGAGATTCAGTTGAGACAGTTGAAGGGGCTTTTGTTACAGCCCCCTCTTATACCTTTTTATGTCCGTTCTTGAAACAATACGCCTGAGTAGCGTGTCTCAGGCACATCTTAGGCATACATGTTGGCATAGGGCCGTGAGCTTTCGGGACGCAGGCGCACGAAGGCCTCCCCTGATGTTTCAACCGGCTCATCCAGCTCATCGGCAAAGGCTTCATTGTATTCGCCCAAAAGACGCTCAAGAACTTTAAGATCCTCTTCATCGAGAGGCTCTTGGACAAGACCGCTAGGCACGTCTTCGGCATCAAGAGCGTGGCGCAGATACATCACGCCGCCGTGCATCCCGGTGGCAAGATAAGGTCCTGCATGGCCCATGAGCACAATAACGCCTCCCGCCATGTACTCCCCCAGAAAGCTCCCGGCGTCACCGCCGATAACGATGGCGGGGCAATGCGTTTCGTACTGCTTCATATGGATACCTACGCGCCAACCGCAATCATCACGCACAAGAATGCGCCCGCCGCGCATGCCATAGCCTGCTGCATCGCCCACGCGCCCATGAATGACAATATCGCCGTCGTTCATGGTGTTGGCCACCTGATCTTGGGCGTTGCCAAACACCTCTATTTGACCGCCATCCATATAGCAGGCCATGTCGTTGCCGGGAACGCCGTAAATCTCCAGGCGCTTACCGGCAGGCATGCCACAGCCCAGATAGCGTTGAGCGAATACCTCGCGCAGCTCCACCACATCACAGTCCGCAAAGGCGGCTCGCACGGCCTCGTTGGCCTCTTTGAAGTGGACGGTGCCCAGCGCAACAACCGCCCTACTCTGCTCTTTCGACACCGTCATGACAGATAACCTTCCTTGCAAGGCCGAGCGAGGGATGCCTCTTTGCGCAGCCATCCTTTTTCATCAAGGTTCGCGGGATACCACGTGTGCAGGCGAGTCCAGCGCGCTTCCTCGGTGAAATCAAGGTTTTGCGGCTCGCGGCCGAACACGCCCTCGCCAAGTGAGGAAAGGGGTACCTCATCCTCGATCATCGCCGTATAGATACCAGCGTTCTCGGGACGGTTGAGCAGGATATATCCTACGAGTTTGCCGTCGCACACAACAAATTTGACGTAGGAGTCTTCCTCTTCAAAGATGATCGACTCACAGCCGTCGCCTTCCTCGGGATTGATAATCCCTGAGGTCAGAAGCGAAATATCGAAAAAGTCCACCGCATTGACCGCAAAAGAGTCCTCAAATGCAGGGGCATCGGGGGCACCCGCCATGTGCAGAGCTGCAATACGTCCCTGCTGAATTGCATTGGGCCACAAAGCAAGCGGACGTTGCACCCCGGTGAGACGATCGGTCACCTGGGTGACATCTCCGGCAGCATATACGTCAGAAAGCGTGGTCTGCAAGTCAGGGCCCACCACCAAACCGCGCCCCTGCTTAGCACCTGCCTCCACTGCGAGCTTGGAGGCAGGACGCACGCCCACGGAGATAACCACAACATCGCAGGCAAGCTCGGTACCGTCGGTCAGATGTGCAGCGATTACGCGCTCACCCTCACCTAAGAGGGCATCGGCACTTGTGCCGGGACGGCAGTCTATGCCGCGCACCTTAAGCATGCGCGCTATGAGGGCTGAGCCCTTTTCGTCAAGCACAGCGGGCAAAATGCGCGGATTGCGCTCAAACACCACCACATCGTCCACATGGTGCGAAAGCGCCTCAGCCGCTTTAAGGCCAATGAGTCCACCGCCAACCACCACGGCACGGCTCTCACGGCCCTGCTCATGAGCGCGCTCGGTTGCCGCCACGGCATCATCCCAAACGCCCAATGCATCATCGAGAGTCATGAAGCGATGCACGTTAGTTCGACCCTCCATCCCATCAATCTGAGGGACAAAGGCAACGCTACCCGTGGCGAGCAGGCATTTGCCGTAGGTAAGCGAGATACCGTTGGCACAAAACGCCTTATGAGCGACAGGATCGAGGGAAAGGACGGCATATTCGGGGCCAAACATCGTACCGATGCGATTGTTCTTGTAAAAGTCGGGCTCGCGGTAGTTCAGATGCTCTCGGTCGGTCTTCCCCTCAAGCAGATACGAGATAAGCGGACGCCCATAGGCCGCATACGGCTCATCGGATACCATAAGAATGCTCGATTCGCCATCCAGAGCGCGCAAGGTTTCTGCCGCAGTTATGCCGGCAGCGGAGTTTCCGATGATCAGGTAATCAACTGCACAGGACGTATCGTGTGCAAAAGAGGGGGTATCGAAGGCGGGCTTGATATCGTTTGCCATGCTAGCATCCCTCGCTTTCGACATAGATCAAAGCGCGGTTGGGACAGGCGGCCACACAGCTGGGTTCGCCCGGCTGACCATGCCCGTCGCCACACAAGTCGCACTTGATGGCTATGGGTCTGGCATCCGCCGACTCAACCCTCACGCATCCGAACGGACACATGGATACGCAGGTACGGCAGCCCACGCACTTCTCAGGATCGGAGGTCACCACTCCGGTGATAGGATCCTTGCGCATTGCGCCCGAAATACAGCCCTCCACACACCTAGGCTTGGCGCAGTGGCGGCAGTTCACCGCAATAGAGTACTGAAGACTACCCTCCACACGCACGCGGTTTTTCGCCATAGTGTCTTTGAGCCTGTATGCCTTCACGGCATCCTTGTATCTGGAGTGAAACGCCTTGCAGGCCACTTCGCAGCGCCTGCAGTCGACACACCACTTCTCCAGCGCATATATCCTTTTCACGAGCCTCACTGCTCCCCTGCGTATTTGACACCCAGGATCTCAAGTTCCTTCTCGTTGAGTCCCACACCGCGCAGCATCAGACGATTACCGCGCAGGCTGTCGATGGCGTTAATGCCCATGCCGCCCATGATCTCTTTGATCTCATGCGTCCAGGCGTGAATCAGATTAACCACGCGCTCGGCGGCGATCTCGGGGTTCAAACGGCGCGTGAGATCTGCGCGCTGCGTGGCAATACCCCAGTTGCACTTGCCGCTCGCACAGTCCTGACATTGATGACAGCCTAAGGCGATGAGCGCGGCTGACGCGCAATACACCGCGTCCGCTCCTAAGGCAACCGCCCGCACCACATCAGCCGACGAGCGGATGGAACCGGCTGCCACCAGACTCACAAGGCTGCGAATGCCTTCGTCGCGCAGGCGCGCATCGACACTTGCCAGCGCAAGCTCAATGGGAATACCCACATTGTCGCGAATGCGTTTGGGTGCGGCACCCGTGCCGCCGCGAAAACCATCGACCACAATGACATCCGCTCCGGCGCGCGCCATACCCGATGCGATGGCTGCCACGTTATGCACAGCTGCGATTTTTACCGCCACGGGTTTTGTGTAGCGCGTGGCCTCCTTAAGCGAGTAGACCAGCTGGCGCAGATCTTCGATGGAATAGATATCGTGATGTGGCGCCGGGCTGATGGCGTCGGTGCCCTGCGGGATCATGCGGGTGCGCGACACCTCGGCGTTGATCTTCTCGCCAGGTAGATGCCCGCCGATACCAGGCTTGGCACCCTGTCCTATCTTGATCTCAATCATAGCCGCCGAGGCGAGGTAGTGCATGTCAACCCCAAAACGCCCCGAGGCTATCTGGATGATTGCATGCGTTCCGAACTGCTCCAGATCGGCATGAAGACCT
>CAZLKG010000118.1:0-5068 GCA_964560045.1 uncultured Slackia sp. | reverse complement strand
TTGCATGGTTGCATGGTTGCATGGTTGCATGGTTGCATGGTTGCATGGTTGCATGGTTGCATGCCTTATGGCCGTATTGCCACATAACAGGGTGCAACACGTGCTGAGGCCTAGTGCTACAGCTACAGCTTGGTCAAATCGAAATAGTGGAGATAGATATCCTCGTATTCGCCGTCGATGTTACGAAATCCGCCCGGGATGGCGCCCAGGCGCGTGAAACCCAGCTTCTCATACAAATGCAGTGCCGAAGCGTTTGAGGCCACCACGGCGTTGAACTGCAGCACGCGAAAGCCCTCATCGCGCGCCCGCGTCAGGGAATCGCGCACCAACGCTTCGCCCAGATGCATCCCACGGGCCGCCTTGGCGACCGCGTAACTGGTGTTGGCGATGTGCGCGCATCGACCCACATTGTTCGGATGGAGAATGTACAGGCCAAAAACCTCGCCATCCAGCTCCGCCACGGCTGCGGCGGTTTGGGATGCGAAAAACCCGCGCGCCTCATCGTCGCTCGCCAGCAGTTCCTCCTGCGGAAACGCGCGGCCGTCGGCCACCACCTCGTTCCAAATGGCACGCATTACCGGAATGTCCGCGAATTCAAACGTGCGCACCTTTATGGCAGCAACCGCTGCATTATCATTCAATAAAACGTCCTTAGCTCTTGTCGATATCATGACGAAACCTCACTCTCCGCGTAGCTACAAGTCATGTAGCACACTTCCTAACAAACGACAAACAACTTTCGAACGACTTTCGAAGGTATCTGGAGCCAATTCAAAGGCAACATCAACACCTGTTGTGTTATGGTGCGTTTTGATTTTTTAATCATGGATTGCTCTACTCTTTGAAAATTGTCGGCCTTTTGGAATGCCTCTGGATTGTTAACGTGCTTTCTACACTCTTCAACAAGGGCATTTCTTTCTTCCAGCGCCAGACAACATTGTCGTGCGTTGGCTTTGGCCTGTATTGGGCAACGACAAAAGGTCTCATGAATGCCCAAATATTTGAATTTCCCCAACAACCTTCAGAGATAAATGCCTTATTCATTCTCTACCTTGGCTTAGAAGTCGCACTAACAATCCTCTTACTAGCGGCGCGAAAACGATTGCCCAGAATTGCATCTTTGCTCGAATCCGCATGGCCGCCCGCTCTCATAAGCTCCATCGGCTTGATTGGCTTGTCCTCCTCTAGCTCAATCCCTGCCCTAGCTATTGCAACAGCATGCGTGTCGCTCGGAATAAGCCTTTTCTTCCTTGCCTGGGTCTGCGCAATGGGGCGCTTTGCCCCACATCAAGTTCCTCTTGTTGTCGCGTCTATGTTCATGCTAGGTAACATATTTAGCATTATTTTCTCGGTTGTTGGACGCAACGGGGCCGAGAGCATTCTGATAGCCTATTTCTTTTTATCCGCAATTTGCTTTGAACGCATAAAGAGAGCCGACGCATCAATCCATCCGATATCCCC
Source organism: uncultured Slackia sp. (assembly GCA_964560045.1). Classification (GTDB taxonomy): domain Bacteria; phylum Actinomycetota; class Coriobacteriia; order Coriobacteriales; family Eggerthellaceae; genus Slackia. Next base: position 3,607 of record CAZLKG010000118.1, on the reverse strand, counting down.
CCAATCCTCCAACCAATCGAAGCGTTTAATAATTGAAGAAATAATGCCCTCAGTCATTTCTCTCTTTTCCGTCTCCCTCGCATCTATCGCCGTAAGCTATGTCCTCATTGTCCACGAATCTCGCGGCATCGGCACCCAAATCGTTGCGCATCTAGCTGGACCAGCGATCGGATCGATGGCTGCCATTGTTGCGGCGAAACACCTCCGCCCAAACAATAACCATCTCTATTTGCTCTATCCCATCATGGCCGCAATTGTGCTTCTTGTCCCATATTTTAATGAAGTCATTACGCTTGCCGCCAAAGCGACAATGATGGCTGCAGTGGAATACCTGCTCATCTTCACCCTAGCTCGTGGCATATCGATATGTTGCAGAAAACTAGAGAATCTGTTGCGGATTGGGTCGATAGCTTGGCTGACCCTCTGCTCTTCGACCCTATTAGGAGTTGTAGCCGGGTCGGCTTTTACTTCTCTGAACACCGGCAGCAGAGGTCTCTTCATGTACCTTGGGGTATTTACCGCCTATTTGTTTCTTACCATGCTTTGCCTAACATTGTATAAACGCAAGCCGACTAATGACAAAAACGAAATCCCTGAAAAAAACGATAGGGTTAATGAATTTGCGACGTTCTATGGCCTTACGAATCGACAGACTGAGGTCATGGAGTTGCTCGTCCAAGGCCGAAGCGTCTCATATATCGCCAAAGAATTATGCCTATCCCCAGATACGGTGAAAGGCCACGTACGCATTTTGTATCAGAAAACAAACATTCATTCAAAACAAGAGCTTATCGATTTATTCCAAATGAAAGGCTAACTGCGGGAGTTTACTAGTCAGCTAACGCCCACCCAAAACGGGTTGTTTTGAAAATCCCCCTCTTAAGAATCTTTTTCACTAAAACGACTCTACTCCATACTGATTGCATATATCTCATTCGAAGAGGAGGGAATCATGGGAGACATTTCTCGACGCAAGTTTCTGCAGATTGGCGGCGCAAGCGCTCTGGGAGCAGCAGCGATGTCGAGCATCGCTGGATGCTCGCCGCAAAACTCAGCTTCCGACACGAACAGTTCATCCACGGAAGCCGAAACGAACGATACCGATATCACGCTTGACTACACACACGATAACCATCCATTTGCAATCTCGCCCATGCTAGAAAGCGAAATCTCCCCCGACAAAGAATACGAATGCGATTTACTGGTCATTGGTGCGGGAGTATGCGGACTGACTGCGGCGGCCCGGGGAGCGGATTTGGGCAAATCCGTTATCATTATTGAAAAAGCAGCAAGTACGGGCGGTGCCACTTCATATACCGAAGCACACTTCGCTCTGGATAACTGCAACTATGTCAAAGAACAAGGCTACGAGACCTGGACATACAAAGAAGCATACGACTATTTCATGCATTTTAATAACTACCGACCGGACGGTATGCTGGTCAGCTCCTTCCTCCATCACTGCGGAGAGCCCTACGATTACTTTATCGATCACGGGGTAGAAGTAAATTCGCTGCTATGGAGCCTTGCAGGCGAAGGAACCGGAGCGGGCATGTTTTTCGAAGGAAAAGCAGTCGCTTCCGCCGATGTATGCCGATCCGTTATCGAAGAGAACGGCGGACAAACATTTACCTCATGCCCTGCGAGCAAGCTCGTCATAGATGAGAATGGCGGCGTAATCGGTGCTTTAGCAGATTCGGATGACGAAGGCATCGTATTTTTCCGAGCAAAGGCGACGTTTGTTGCCACCGGAGGATTTGGTCGCAATGCCGATATGGTGCATTACTACATGGGCAAAAAAGGCGATGCGGCATACGTGGGAGATGAAGTGCTCGAGCACGATGGAGATGGAATCAATATGATGCTCGGCGTAGGCGCAACAAACGGAGGACTTGAATGGTCGCAGGGACAGACGCCGAACGTCGCTACAGGAGTCCCTTATGGCGACCCCATCGACCGCGCTGCAAGCGAACCGTATCTTTGGATTAATCTATATGGAAAACGAGTTGGATGTGAGAGCTTCACAAATCTCACTATCCCGTTTAATTTTTGTTCCTATGCACCAGGTCAGTGCTACTTCAACGTCTTCGACTCCACCATGGTCACGCGCATGGAAACCGAGGATTTCTTCTGCCAGAGCAGGGGTCTTCCGTATACCTACGATCCCGAACCCAACATGGGGCAAGCACTCGACGAAGGTGCCGAGTCGGGTGATTGCTATAAGGCGGAAACTCTAGAAGAACTTGCCCAACAAACAGGCATAGAGGCTGAGGCTCTTATACAGTCCATTGATGAATACAATGCCCTGTGCGAGAAAGGCGAGGATGACGTATTTTTCAAGGATGCCTCGATGTTGCTTCCTATTGAGACGCCGCCGTACTACGCAATCAAGTGTATACCGAGCCGTCTTTCAACGCTATGCGGAGTAAAAGTAAACGAAAGCCTTCAAGTAACAGATTCCGATGGCAAGCCGATTCCTGGCCTCTATGCTGGCGGACTTGATTCGGGAGGCTTCTTCGCCACCGATTATAACCACGCTTTCAGCGGTTCTGCTAGCTCGTTCTCGTATTTCAGCGGGTTCCACGGAGCAGAATGCGCCGTGGAATATATCGACTCCATCGGATAAAGGAGGCAATCGCAAGGCTCCGGAAGCGGCATGCAAGTCATTTCGACCTGCATGCCGCTTCGCATGAGTCCTCCGTCTGCATCTAGTTCTTGAACGAATGAACAGGTGCGGGAATGCGTCCTGTGCGCGTGACAAAAGCCTCACAACTCGCCTGGTTCACCGGCATGATGGGGGCATAGCCCATGAGGCCGCCGAAATGCGCTACCTCGCCTGCACCCTTTCCTACCACAGGAATGATGCGCACAGCCGTAGTCTTGTTATTGACCATGCCGATTGCCGCCTCATCGGCAATAATGCCGCTTATTGTGGCCGCGCTCGTGTCTCCCGGAATAGCAACCATATCCAGACCCACACTACACACACAGGTCATGGCTTCGAGCTTTTCCAGGGTGAGGCACCCATCCGCTGCCGCCTCTATCATGTTTTTATCCTCAGACACGGGAATAAACGCACCGGAGAGGCCACCCACGTATGAGGATGCCATGATGCCACCCTTCTTCACCTGGTCGTTAAGCATCGCAAGCGCCGCTGTGGTTCCGGGCGCGCCCACCCGAGACAGGCCAATCTTTTCCAATACCTCGCCTACAGAGTCGCCCTCGGCTGGTGTGGGGGCCAGCGAGAGATCGATGATACCGAAAGGCACACCCAACCTGCGGCTTGCCTCCTGAGCCACCAGCTGGCCCACGCGCGTTATCTTGAATGCGGTACGTTTGATGGTCTCACAGAGGAATTCAAAGTCGCGGCCGACCGCCGCATCCAGTGCGCGGCTCCCCACGCCGGGACCCGACACGCCCACGTTGATGACGGCATCGCCCTCGGTTACGCCGTGGAAACCGCCCGCCATGAACGGGTTGTCATCGGGTACGTTACAGAAGGCCACGAACTTCACGCAGCCGTAGGAGTCGTTATCAGCCGTGGCGGCGGCGATGTCTTTAATAATGTGTCCCAAAAGCTCCACGGCATCCATGTCGATTCCCATCT
>CAZLKG010000117.1:0-5168 GCA_964560045.1 uncultured Slackia sp. | reverse complement strand
TTCTGCTATGCAAAGCCTTGAAGTGCTCGCTCTTCCTGCGGGGGCGCTTTCCAACTATCTGGCTAAAGCCGTTGAATCCAATCCGTTGCTGGAGATGAACTACGATGACGGTCTTCTAGCCTTCGATGCTATGCCGAGCGAGGATGACTATGCAGACACACTCACTAGCGAACCTCAGGACGAATACTTATGGGATCGACCCCAGCGCTTTGAGTGTCCGTTGTCGGGCTGTGCGAGGGAGTGGGATTTCTCGCGAATCCAAGACGATTGTATAGAGACTGAAACCCTGCATGAATATCTCAGGCTTCAAGCGTCATTCTTGAGGCTTTCTTCCCACGAGGAAGAACTGGTGGATGCTGTGATAGAGGGTGTATCCGACGACGGATACTATACGGGTGATCTCAGGGTGGTAGCGTTCGAGCACGGGGTCAACCTCGATGAGATGGAGCGAGCTTTGGTCATCGTGCAGAGCATGCAGCCCTCGGGTGTGGGAGCCCGCTCTCTTTCCGAGTGCCTCATGCTGCAGATCGACCACACCGATCCGCATGCCGAGTCTCTTGCGGTTCTTATCGACGACTATCTAATCGACCTGGCGGAAAACCGGTTTCCTTTCCTCATCAAGAAGCTAGACGTTGATATAGATGGCGTGCTTGCGATGAAGCGCTCTATCCTAGACATGAATCCGAGGCCCGGGGTGTCGTTTTACCAAAAGGCGAATGTACGCTATATCGTTCCCGATTTGGTCGTTCAGAAACAAGGATCCCGTCTTTCGGTGGAGGTGGTGGGTGGGGCAGAACAGTGTCTCTCACTTAATGCGGAGTATGTGGCTATGATGGAGGAGACAGGCCTAGACTCCGAGATAAGAAGGTACCTTGCTCAAAGGCGTGAGGAGGCCGATAAGCTGCTGGATAGCCTCGAGCATCGCACCCGAACCCTGCGGCGCTTCGGAGCATTTCTCGTGGAGAGGCAGTTCCGCTTCTTCCTCATGGGAGGCGGTGAGCTTGTGCCTATGAACATGCAGCAGGCGGCCGATGCTCTGGGCGTGCATGTGTCCACGATAAGCCGCACCGTGAAAGAGAAATATGTCCAGACTCCCTGGGGGATGTTTCCGCTCAAGATGTTTTTCACACGAACTCTGCCTCGAAACGATGGTTCATCGGGAGAGACGGGAGTGTCATCGTTCGGGGTAAAGCGCATGATTCAAGAGATCGTAGATAAAGAGGATAAGCAGCACCCTTTGAGCGACATGCAGATCACCGAGATACTTAACAGGTGTGGCGTGGAGATAAAGCGACGTACTGTGGCCAAGTACCGAGGATCCATGGGAATAGAGACTCAAACGCGGCGTCAGTGGATTAATCCAACTTGACGCAGAATAGGCAGGGTGTACTCGATGAAAAGGAATCTCTATGTATGACAGCAAACAGATAGCGAGGGCATGGAGAACGTTCATCACTTCGGGAATTATCGAGGATGAGGTGGTTCGTCCTGAGATAGCGCGTTCATGGGAGCGATGTCGCGCGGCGGGCGTGAACCCATGGTCTTCTTCGTTTCCTGAGATGGATGAGACCTTGCTCAAAGAGAAGCGAGAGAAGTTTGCACATTCTCTTGCAGCCAACATACCCGTTATGCGCATGCTTCTCGCCCTTCTTGAATGCAACGTCTCTCTCATGGATCAGGAAAACTTCGTATTCGAATTTCTTTCACCCTTGAGTTATTATCCGCGCACCTTTGGCACGTTCGTGCTCGAGGAGGAGGTGGGCACGGGTAACGCCACCATAGTGTCCTATGAAAAAAAGCCTGTGCGCGTAGATGGCTTTGAGCAGTATCGCGCCATCTCGCAAACGTATTCGGGAGTGAGTGCTCCGTTCATCGACGGATCTGGGAAGTATTTCGGTGCCCTGAACCTCAACAACCCCTTTGAACTTCTGCCCGCCTGCGCGCTCGAGATGTGCGCTGTTGGTATCGATCTCGCCAACGATCTGTTCCTGGCGCGGAGATCTATAAGATCGCGTTTGGCGACAGCAGAGTTTTTTGCCCCTCTAGTCAACTTGATGAACAACCCTGTCCTGATTTTGGATTCTCAGGGGCACATCCTTCTTGCGAACAGTCTAATGCGTCCATTCGTCAAGGGTTATGAGGAATTTGCATACGCAAGTCAGTCGGTAGGGGCGTATTTGTCCAAAAAGACGGGACTCAAATACCTCCTGAGCGAAGCCATCAAGGGTTCTGATCCGCCTGTGGTGCTTTTCAAGGAACCGCGAAAAAAGGGAAGAGAGAGACCTCTGCTACTCCTCCGTCGTCGCGCGGTAGACCTGGGCGGCGGCATGATGCATATAGTCTGTGTGTTCTGTGAGGCAACACAGGACTCTAATATCGCGCCTCAAACTACGTATCGCGCGAAGGCATTGGGTCGCGCCACCTCGCGCGATACGGTTGACTACATTGGTGAATCCGATGCCTGGAAAAGGGTCGATCGTCTCGTGCGCAAAATAGCGCCCGTCAAAACTAATGCGCTTATCTTGGGGGAGACGGGTACGGGCAAGGAAGTCGTCGCCCGTGCCATCCATCATCTGTCTGGACGTAAGGGCAGCTTCGTAGCTATCAATTGTGGAGCCATCCCGCGCGACCTTTTCGCCGCTGAACTGTTTGGTTACGAACGTGGCGCATTCACGGGTGCTAACGAGGCGGGAGCGGCGGGCAAGATCGAGGCGGCTGATGGCGGCACACTATTTCTTGATGAGATAGGTGAGATGTCACTCGATTTGCAAGTGGGACTTTTGCGCGTTATCCAGGATCAGTCGATCATGCGCTTAGGATCCACGGAATCGCGCAAGCTCGACGTACGTTTTCTCGCCGCAACGAACCAAGACATCCGCATGCTTATTGACTCTAACAAATTTCGTGTTGATTTGTATTACCGCTTGAGTATGGTTGAGATAGAGTTGCCGCCACTGCGCGAGCGCGGTGGCGACGTGCGGATCCTTGCGGACTATTTTAATCGCGACTTGTCTGACTCATTGCAGCTGCCCTATACACCGCTTTCCGAAGACGTGGTAGCGGCGCTGGAGCGCTATACTTGGAAGGGAAATGTTCGCGAGCTGCTCAACGTCGTGGAGCGGATGCTTATCATGGCAGGCAGCGGGAGCAATGCCACGTTGAATGACCTTCCATCCCATATTGCCAATGCCATCTCGAAAGGAACTGGTTTCGTTCGTCCTCTGCAGTCTATGGCAGGCCTTGCGCGCAACGATAGTTTGGCCAACTTGGAGGGATTTGCAGCAGAGGTAGGTGACCTCGCCGAAGCGCATTTGGGAATCAAGGATGCTGACGCGACTCAGCCCGAACTCAGTCATCGCCGGGATAACGTCGAGCGCGACTACATCATCGCGGCCATTGAGAAGCACAGCGGTAACATCTCTCAGGCTGCTAAGACTTTGGGATTATCGCGCAACACTCTCTACAAACGCATGGAGCAGTTTCGCCTCAAGGTGAAAGTTATAGTCGAGATAGAAGGAGAAGAAAGTCGGGGGGCTTGATGGGAAACCTCTTCATACACGATGGTCTTCGACCAGTTTACGCGCCATGTCACTACCCTGAACTTTTCTGAGTTGTCTTCAAGCGCCGCAATTGTGCGCAGTCATTTCGCTGTATGCCGGCGTTTGTTAGACGAAGGCTTACCATGCAGTCTCATTCTAAGTCCCGCATCGTTGTCGTCCTAACTTTTCTCGCCATCGCAGTGCGGTTGAGCAAAACGCTTCAAATAGCGGTTTTCCATTTTTTAGGTACTCGGGATGCCATTGAACTCCCAGGTAGAATAGCTCCGAAGGATCCTCTATTCCCTCCAGTATTGATCCGCAGCGCGCTGATGCGATGAATTGCGGAGACAAGAATTCGATGGCCTGATGGTGCATCGAGTTTACGCTCAAAATAAGATTTTGGTTAAGGCTTTCCACCTCGGATTGGCTTGCGAATACGGCGTAGAGTCTGGTTCCTCTTCGTATGCTAACAAGATGAGAGGGAGTCGAGAACGGCTTGGGTTGTACGTGGTCTACGCCAATGTGAACAGCGTCTTCAGGCCATGTTCCGCTGGTATTGTCGAGACAGCTGAGGTTCGCTGGTAGTTCGGAGAGCTTTGAGTCTATATTTTGTATGAGGGTTCCACCAAACGCCACGTTCATCACTTGCATTCCGCGGCATACGCCCAGCACAGGCAACCCCCTTTGATGTGCAATACGGGCGAGAGTCAGCTCGAAGCGGTCGCGCACGGTGTCTGTTTTTGCGAAAGGGAGACAGCGAGTCTTCTGTCCGTAGGCTCGAGGATCGATGTCGTCACCGCCAGTGAGAAGGATGCCGTCGAGCACATCAAGTACGCATCTGATGTATGTAGGCGAATCATCAATGGGGGAGACCAGCAGTGGAACGCCCCCTGCGGCAAGCACGGCATCAGCGTACTCATGGTTAGTGGAACAGAGATGCGTTTTGGGGTCGAGATCGCATGTGATACCTATGCGCGGTTTGAGGGAAACCATGCTATGCCATCGCTATTTCGGCAGTGTTTGCTGGCATGAACATGGGCAGGGGAGCGCATTCGTTGAAATTGGAGCACTCGGCGCAGTCGTTTGCTACCTCGTTGCATATGCGGCTCCAAGGAATCTCCCGGCATCCGAGCGAGCGGTAGAAGGGGACGGCGTATCCGCGGGAGATGAGTCTCAGCTCACCGTACTGCATGTTTGCGGTGCGCATGAGTGCGCTTCCCACACCCATGTTGCGAGTGTGTTTGGAGATGACGATGGGATTCACATAGGCGATTTCATTGAAGATCCGCAGGCGGCAGAAGCCCACTAGACTATCTTCAACGCAGGCAACAAGTGTGGTTTCGAACCCCTCAAGCGTGCCCATGTTTGCTTCTTCACCCATTGCAACGAGCTGGGGTTTGTCCTCTGGCGTTGCTGGACGTATTGTGATTGCGGGGTGTTGACTCACAAGACTTAACTCCATTCGTATTTTCGCGAGGTGCCTGTGTCGGCTGGTCTTCGGTAACGGTATTGTTTGTGGCAGCACAAAACCCTTCGAATACCTTTTGTTTACATTCTCGTTAGGTTACCGCCGAGACAGCAGTTCCGACTACAGATGCCTGTGGCCATGTGTTGTGTCGTATCTGTGGG
>CAZLKG010000116.1:0-5221 GCA_964560045.1 uncultured Slackia sp. | reverse complement strand
ATACAGATGATCTCCCTTTTGGCATCGTTCTCCGTGCTTGTGGTTGGCGGCATCGCCGTTTTGTTCCATTTGACCCATCCTTTTAGCATCTTTAATGGATTCGGCCAGCTGACATCAGGTATTACCCAGGAACTTATCGCTATTGCTGTCCTTGTGGTGGTCATGGTGGTTTACTTTCTTATGCTGCGCCGCAGCGACAACGCAACCGTGCCCATCTGGCTTGCTGCTGTAGGACTGGTGGTATGTCTGGCTCTTGTGATAGCGATGGGACACAGCTACATGCTGACTGCTCGTCCTGCTTGGAACTCCGTTTTGCAGCTGCTTTCTTTACTTGGTGCCGCATGCGTGCTTGGTCCTGCGAGTATCGCGCTCATTGCATCGGTGAAAAAGGCTCAGATCGAGGGCATAAGCATCTTTGTCGTGGTCGGATCTTTAGTCAATGTGGTGTTCACGGCTGCCTTTCTCATCTCCATGCAAGCTGCAAGTTCCACGTTCCAGTCGTTCGATTACTACTTCGATCCCACTCATCCTAATTACGCCTTGGTGAGCGGCACCGATATGTCGCTGTTCTCAGGTGAGTGCATCGTTGCAAGCGTCGTGGTGATTGTCGGTAGCGTGCTTGCCGTTATCGCTGCCGTCGTTGGCAAGAAGATGAAAAACGCCTGGACCCTCTGGGGCACGGTGGCCCTGATTGCCGGATTGGCGTGTACGGCTGCGCTCCGTGTCTCTATGTACATCCTGGGCGAAACCCTGTTCATGCTTTACTAGCCTAAGGGCTGCGATGAGGGGTTATCGTAGAATGGAGGATAATCAATGAGAGCAGTGCCTATGAAATTCTGCTCGGCCTTGGCGGCTTGCGTGTTCGCCGCAGGCATGGCCGGGTGCGCTCTTGGGGGTGGTACGGAAGCCGGATCGGGGGACAATACATCGCTCGATTACCTGAGCTACGAGCAGTCCGAGGAGCAGACGTTTGAAACGGTCACGTTCGGAACCTATGAACAAGACGGAAATAGCTCCAGCACCGAGGATATCGAGTGGTACGTCTTGGACGAACAGGATGGAAAAACCCTCCTTATCAGCAAGTACGTACTGGATGCTGTCGCGTTTAGCGACGTGGACGAAGGCGTGAGTTGGGCGGGAAGCTCCCCGCGTCTTACGACTGATGTGGAATGGGCAGACAGCTCTTTGCGCGCGTGGCTCAACGGTGAGTTTTTGGAGTCGGCGTTTTCCGCAGAAGAGCGTTCATCTATTCTGACCACGACGAACACAGACACCAAAAACAATGTTTCCCGCTCAGCGACTGACGGCGCCGATTCGTCCATCCAAACGGCGACGGAAAGCGAAGATAACGTGTTCCTGTTAAGCACAAGTGAGGCGCGCAGTTACTTCAACAACTCGGCAGCTCGTGTTGCGTATCCCACGCAGTACGCCATCGACCAAGGCGTCTACACGGGTGTCACCTCAGGTTCCGACGGTGAGATCGACGAAGATCTTTCCGGTGCGGCGGTGTGGTGGCTGCGCACGAGCGGATACTATGCGGGCTACACCTCTGTGGTAACCGATGACGGTTATGTGCACGGTGATGGCTACCGCATAAACGGTGAGCTCCATGACGGCTATGACGATCATGGTGAGAACAGCAGTGAACTGGGAGGCAATGTGGGAGTCAGGCCCTGTATTTGGGTGGAGACCTCCGCCCTATCCTAAATTCTCACTCAGTATCCGCATTCCTTGTTCGGCATGCGGTGCCGGCGGTATCCTCCGGCACCGCTTTGTCGTGCAACGGCAGGGAAAAGGGGGTTTAGATGGGTGATACATCCCACAGACCCGAAGAGGATCATATTGGCGAAGACGCCGCTTCGAGACACGATGGTCGGGGTTCGTCCTTTTCCCGACGGACGTTTGCCATAGGCGCGGGTTCTACCGCCGCTTTGTTTGGTCTGGGGTCGTTGCGCTATCTGGGTACAACTCCGCTGGTGCGCCCGCCCGGAGGACAGGATCAAGACGCGCTCCTGAGCAAGTGCGTGCACTGTTATCGCTGTGCTGGGGCATGTCCGTATGAACTCATCAGATCGTCAAAAATAGAACACGGTCTTTTGAGTATGCGCACTCCGCGTATGGAGTTTTCTGACAATTATCCCGGCGTTCTGGAGGCGTTGAGATACTGCGACTTCTGCCTGCGCGAGAACGATGGCGTTCCGCTGTGCGTTGAGGCGTGTCCCACGCAGGCTCTCGCTCTGCCTGATGACTTCGATCCTCAGAGTGCGCGGATCGGCACTGCCGAACTTGATACCAACCTGTGTTTGGCATATCGAAGCGGCTATTGTTCCTTTTGCTATGACGCGTGTGTCCAGGTGCGTGGCGAGGAAAATGCCGCCATTGTTTTTCGCGAACAAGAAAGTGCCGATGGGTCTACGACAAGGCTTCCTGTCGTGAACCCCGATTCATGTAACGGCTGCGGTGCCTGTGAATCCGTGTGCGTTTCCACACAGGCGGGTTCGACCTTAAATGCCACGGTGCGTGCCATTATCGTCAAGCCGCTGTCCGCAGAAAGGGGGGCGTCATGAAACCCTCTCGCTTGAGAATAGTCGTAGTGACGGCGGTGTTCGTTATCTTGGCGGCGGGGATCGTCTTGGGAGCTTCCACGGGAACGCTGTGCGGCTTGGGATGGACCGAGATTTCAATCCTGTGTCCTTTGGGCGCGCTTCTGGCTATGATTTCCTCCCGATCTATCATCCCGCAGGCGGTTTTGTGCATCGTCATCGCGGCTGTGCTGTTCTTTTTTATGGGCCGAGTGTTTTGTGGCTGGGCATGTCCCGTCACGCTGTGGAACCGCATCGTTAATTTTTTCCGTCCGGCGAAAAAACGACAACGTGAAGCCGAGGAACGCCTGAAGGCTAACCAAGATATCGCTTGCGCAGCCATTGATGCGGCCAGGGCGGGAAAGGCCGGGGGGTGTGACTCATGCGGTCTACACGTTCGCAAACCCCGCAGACTTGATTCACGGCATGCGGTTCTTGGTGGCTCTCTGCTCGCTTCGGCTATATTTGGGTTTCCGGTTTTTTGTGCTATTTGCCCTGTGGGGCTTTCGTTTGCCGTTATCTCGATCCTCGTGGGTCTATTCGCCTTTGGCGATCTCAATTGGTCGCTCGCATTCGCTCCGGCATTTCTTATTATAGAGATCGTGGTGCTGAGGAAATGGTGTTCGAGATTTTGCCCCCTCTCGGCATTGATGAGTCTGGTGGGTCGCTTCGGCAAGACCACCCGTCCTCAGGTTGACAACGTGAAATGCCTCGAAACATCAAAGGGCATCTCATGCAGTCAGTGTGCAACGGTGTGTGACTACGATATCAACCTACGCCATCCCGAGTATGGGGAGCTTTCCGTACATGACTGCACGCGATGTATGGAGTGTGTGGATGCATGCCCTGCGCAGGCCATATCTATCAGGTTGTTCAACGCCCAAAATACGGAGTTTGTTATGAGCGAGGAAGCCCTCGCGGCTAAAACTGTAGTGAAGGAGGAGAAATAGCTGATTTGTGAGCCGTTTCGCCCAGAAAACTCGCCGAGTTCGGGGCGTATTGAACCGTCCGCACAAATATCCCGCTTCGAAAATCCGCTTTAAGGAAAAGGTCGGCTATTATTGCCTTACTCCATACGCCCACCGGTGCGCCTGTTGTGGCCTTGGGTGTCTCGTTGCTTCTGACAAAGGGCACTGACAACTCACCGCCACGCAGCGTCCACGTGTCCGCCTCTTGCGGCAGGCCGGTGGCGACCACGACGTTTTTGGAGAGGGAGGATGTCGTCATGGAGGAATTGACGGGTGGTGCGCAGCCTGTTTGCGCACCGAGACCGAGGCGCACCCTCACATCCGATGAAGCGGCACTTTTGCGAAAATACCTTCTTGACGCAAAACCGTTGACCATTGTGGGAAGCGTGGCTTTAAGCAAGCGCGATTCGCATCCGGTCTCCAAAGAGAGTGGATCTTCGGGTCAAAAGTGAGCGGCCCGAGCATCTTCAGGCAGGGTTTATCATGAATATTTTTGACGATTTGAGCATCGCCTTCAACAAGGCGCAGGCGAGTATCGGTCGCTTTGCCGATCAGACCAGTCTCAAGTTCAAGGTAGGCGAGGCTGAGCGCAAGCGACGTGATTTCATGGCTCAGTTAGGTGAGAGCCTCTACGATGCGGTGTGTGCCGATCCCGATATGCGTGTCGGGAGGGAGGAAATTCTTGTAGGCATTGCCCGCTGCGAAACAGAGCGCGCCCAGGCTCAGTCTGAGCTTGACAGAATTGCCCAGGAAGCCGCTGCGGCAAAAAGAGAACTGTTTACCTGTTCTCGCTGTGGCGGTACGCTCATCCTCGGCGCTAACTTCTGTCCCACATGCGGGGTAGCGATTAAGTCTCAGGCATCCCCCCACGAACAGCCCTTTTTCAACTCTGCTGCTCAGCAGCCAGAAGATGAGGTTAACCCGCAGCCGACGCAGCCGTGCTCTTCTACCCAAGAGCAACAGCCCCAACAGTCCCAGTAGTTCTGTCGCAGCGCTGTGCAATCTCTTCTTAATTTTGAAAGGATGCCTGCATGCATGTAACCATACATACCGACGGTGCCGCTCGCGGTAACCCCGGTCCGGGAGGCTATGGTGTTGTGCTTCGCCACATTGATGCCGCAGGGAATCTCCACACCAAGGAGCTCTCTCAGGGATATGAATGCACGACCAACAATCGCATGGAGCTTCTGGGCGTTATCACAGCTCTTGAGGCTTTGAAGCGTCCTTGCTCGGTTGATCTGTATTCTGATTCCAAATACGTGGTCGATGCCTTCAACCAGTATTGGGTGGAAGGCTGGCTTAAGCGTGGATGGAAGAACGCGAAAAAGGAACCGGTAAAAAACGTCGATCTGTGGAAGCGCCTCCTTGATGCCAAGCGCCCGCATGAGGTGACTTTCCACTGGGTCAAGGGGCATGCGGGGCACTCCGACAACGAGCGCTGCGATGAGCTGGCCACTGCGGCAGCTGACGGTGAAGGGCGCATCCGCGATGAGGGCTTTAAGGGAGAAGAGGGATTGTTCTGACATTTTCTGTCTTCGTGCTTGCATCACTCCAGACGCTTTAGTAGCATGGCTCACCGCACAACGCGAAGCCGTTGAATCGGCGAGATGGCCAAGCGGTAAGGCAGGGGCCTGCAAAGCCCTTATCACCGGTTCGAATCCGGTTCTCGCC
>CAZLKG010000115.1:0-5240 GCA_964560045.1 uncultured Slackia sp. | reverse complement strand
GGCGCACCTTTCGATGCGCCTTTGTCTACCGCACAATGGAGGGGTGAGTGCGGTAGCTGTTGAGAAAATAGTGAGCGGATCACGCAGGCTACCGCCTTTGAGAGGGTGCACTGCTGGCTGCCTTATGCCAATGAGAAACGCTAATCTGTCAATTGGCGGCTAGCCCAGAGCCAGAACATCCTCCTCGGTAATTGGGACCGAAGGTTCAAGGGATCCACCCGTTGCAGCTTGAATGCCGCAAATGCGACCCGTGGTCATACAGTGGCCAGCGGACATTCCACTTTGATACATCGACCAATCAGGCAGGCCACACAGCTGACCAGCTGAAAACCCTGTCACCCATAGATTAGGAATGACCTCACCCTCAGTGTCAAGCGCCTGATAGTTGCCGTTTACTGTGACGCCCGCACACAAAGCGGAAACACGAATATGCTTGTGAATGCCCCAGAAAGGCGACTGCTCGATCTTCTTGAGATATTTAGCCTGCTTACCGAAATCCTCGTCGAAGCCTGCGTCGCACATCTCGTTGTAGCGCTCGACGGTTGCTTTAAGCGCGTCGGCAGGAATCCCGAGCTTTTCGGCCAGCTCGTCAAGGGTATCGCAGCTGTAAGTATCGATCAGATCTGCGATCACGGCGTTGCCGCTTTCGGCGGTGCGATCCATCTCAACGTCGGGCATATACTTCTGTATGTCCTCTTTTTCGGTAGGATCGCCGCCCCATTCGGTCACTTGTTGGACGTAATTATCGTCGAAGATTTGAGAGTACCAGCCAGGACTGGGTTGAGTGCGCAAAACGCAATTGATCTGTTCAAAATCGGCTGCCTCGTTCATGAAACGCTCGCCGTTCTCGTTTACTGTGAGGAACGGCTCGTTGTACATCGGACCGGAGTCGAAGTCGTGCATCATGTGCGAATGCCCAACAGGCACAAAACCAGCACCAATAGCCATAGACATCAGGATGCCATCACCCGTCTTATTGGTTTGCTTCCGATCAAAGTCCTTCACATCAGGACAGTACCGCTCAACAAGACTCTGATTGTTTTGGTAGTCGCCTGTGGAAAGGATGACTCCCTTGGAGGCATTGAACTTAATGTAGTCTGTGCCGCTTTTTCCAATCACGCCGGTCACAGCACCGGAATCATCGGTCACAAGTTGCACGCCAGGTGTGCTGTAGAAGAATTCCACGCCCTTCTCGGCCGCAAGCTCGGCGAGCGCGGTAATTGCATCGCCGTTATTGAGAGGCTTAGGGCCGAACATAATGGAACGGCGGGAACATTTGCTGCCATCATCGTAATCCGTCACGGCTGTGGGCCGCACATTGTACGGCGGAAAGCCGGCCTCGGAAGTGCGCACCTGCATCCAGCGAATGGTTTCGCCGGAATACATCGCATACGTGGTAGCAAGGGCACGATCGGCTCGCCAGTGACAATCCTCAATGAATCCCTGAATAAAATTCATGACGCCCTGTGAATCGGACTCATCCAGCAGCACTCCGGTACATGTCCCACCTTGGGCGATGGGAGTAGGCTCTTTCTGGAGCACCGCCACGGACGCACCCTCTTCGAGGGCTGAAAGTGCTGCAGGAACGCCACCGGTTCCAGCACCTACCACTACCACATCGTAAGTTTTCTCGTCAGCGAATTCGGTGATGGGATCGATCACGACTGGTGAATCTTCGAAGTCAGAAGCGACCAGTCCGTCTGGATAGGGAGTTCCAGCCTCGGTAAAAGCTGTTTCGCCGGTCGACGTCCCACTACTGGGAGAACAGGCGGCAAGCATCGCCCCTGAAGCAGTAAGCGCACCTGCTGCGAATGTTCCCTTGAGAAAGTTCCTACGGTCGAGTTTCATAAGCATCCTCCCCTTGTGTTGTGCTCCCCACCGTATTCGTGGGAATTTCTTGTTGCACGGCTGCACAGCTGCACGGCTCGCAGCACTGCAGAAGCAACCCGTTTTTCGAGAGTAGACGCAACAACTCCCAGAGGCAATACCGCAAGCAGTGGGTATCTCTTGAGGACAGACAAGCTCTCCTACTACAAACGGTATGAAATTCTCAGGTCCTAATCTTTAGGATAAGCGCGAGGCGGGATTCTCTTATAATCAGCCGTAAGGGAAGGACAAGACATATGGTGCGCACTTTCGTACAAAATACCCCTCAGGCCGTCATTATTGTAATCGGCTTGGCATGCGCTTGTCTCACTCTTGAGGCACAGAGGATACCCTCTTTGCACGAGGTCTCATTTGATATACATCATCCTATTCCGTACGTCTGTGAAGCTGCTATCCTGTTTGTGTTCGCGCTGATCGTTTACCGTTGGTATCCCGAATTGCAACTCAAAAACAACCCCGCGCTCGTTATTACAATCGGAGCGCTCACCTATATCTCTCTGTCCTGCGTCTTCCAAGAAACATCGGGATCGGTGATCGATGTCACGGCGGTGTCCATTCTCTATCGAACCTCGAGCGCTCTCCTCTTCGTGTTGTGGGGTGAGCAGCTCTTTGTTCTCGGGGCGCGAAGCGCAGCGATTGCTTTCGTTTTGGCAACCGCAGCAGGCGGCGCTGTTCTGGCCATACTCTCGATACTGACCGCCTGGATCGCTCAGGCGGTCGTCGTTTCCCTGCCTCTCGTTTCCATGGGTGCCCTGCTTTCCGTACGAATCGACAACAAACTCGCGAACGACTGCGAGCTTGATGCCCCGCTGTTTGTTCTCCCGAACGATACGAGCAAGGCACTCCTGCTTGCTTTCATGCTCATCGCAATCCCTATGGTGACACGCGCACCACTCGTCAGTGTGCAGTCTTTCTGGATGAGCGCCCAGGACGATACTCTAAACTCGCTCTTTCTCCAGCTGGCAATTGCTACAGGATGGCTTCTGGGGGCTGCGCTCTCCTGTTTCATCGCAGCAAAGCTCTGGAACGAGTACGGCCTGGTATTTCATGAATTGCTGATACCTCTCTTGGGCGTAGTTGCTCTGTACGCAGCTCAAACATCAGGTGAACTTTGGTTCATCTATCTCCCTATCATCGATGCGTCGTATAGGGTGGTTCTGCTCTTTGTCG
Organism: uncultured Slackia sp.; assembly: GCA_964560045.1. Lineage (GTDB taxonomy): Bacteria > Actinomycetota > Coriobacteriia > Coriobacteriales > Eggerthellaceae > Slackia. Next base: position 2,183 of record CAZLKG010000115.1, on the reverse strand, counting down.
TACTCGCACCGTTTATATTGGTGAGTGCTCGATCCTTTATTCTCATGCCCCTCTGTTTTGGGCTTCTCATCCTTTCACGAGCATTGTTCGCGCAGTTGTGGTTCCTTCTGTCGTCCAAGATCTATTCCAGTGTAGCTGTCTTGACGATTGTCTTCTGTATGATTGGCGGAACTTCTGTTTTGTTTGTAGTTAAATGTTTGCGAACAAGCAGAAAAGGATCCGAAGAAAAATCCGCACTGCCCGAAGTGGTTCGACTAAAGGCAGCATGTCGGAGAGTTTCGACTGAATACAACCTAACAAAAAGAGAATCCGAAATCTTACTGTTCCTTGCCCAGCGCTACAATGCATCATATATCGCACAAAAGTTGATCCTTGAGCGTTCTACGGTCAAGACACACATGCGCAACCTCTACGCTAAACTTGGTGTGCACTCTCAGGCAGAACTCTTGTTGTTGATAGAAAGGGTTCGGGAAGAATAGTTCGCCGTTTCGATCTGCGAATATAATTCTCTGCACCGTGCCGCGCCAATGGCCCCTCCCACCGCGAAGCGCCGCCGCAAACCCTGTGCCTAAACCTTGACGCAAAGAAAACAACAGCCGAAAGGACGCTGTATGAAGCCTCAGATAGATGCCTTTGTTTTTGACATGGACGGCACACTTCTGGACACGTTGCCCGACCTGGTGGATGTCACCAACACAACCATGGCACATTTTGGCTACCCCACACACACCCAAGAGGAAATTCTGGCTATGGTGGGCAATGGTTTGCACTCGCTCATCTCTCAAGCGATGCCGCCAGGCATTGATCCCTCCGTTGCCGACAAATGCATCGCACACTGGAAGGCTCTCTACGACAAACAGGGCAACAAGAAAACCCGCGTATATCCCGGCCTGACCGAAGCGCTTGACACCCTCAAAGCACGCGGGAAAAAGCTGGCCGTTTTCTCAAACAAATACGACGGCGGAACCAAGCTCATGACACGGCGCTATTTCGCAGATCAGATGGACTTTGCGCTGGGTGAGGGACCCGTTCCCCGCAAACCCGACCCTAAGGGCCTTTTTCTTGTCTCCCGGGAGCTGAATGTGCCCATCCAGCGCGTTGCTTTTGTGGGAGATTCTTGTACCGATGTGCTGACAGCCCAGCGCGCCGGAGCTTTTTCTATAGCCGTGAGCTGGGGTTATCAGACACGCGAGAGGATTGAGGCCGCCAATCCCGATACCATAATCGACACCCCCTGCGACCTGCTTGCGCTTGCTTAGGCTTCTGGCGAGCAGTAATCCCTTTTTTGACATTCCATGATCGCTTCCTTGTGTTGGACAAATCGACCGCCTACCATGTCGGAGCATCCTTGAAAGACGCAGGAAAGAAGTGCTTCGCGATAAACCTCGTACAGGACGATAAGCTCGTGAAAGAGCTTATCGACAGGCTTACTAGCTAGAAATAGCCTTGACACAAACCTTTGAACTTAAAAATTCGCGTACTTGTCAGTAGACTTGTCAGTAGGGTTGACAGCTTGTTGTCAGGCATCTTCTCTTATGCTCGGCGCACATGGTTGGTCGACCCCGAAAACTCAGAGCCAACCGCGCTGGCTACCCGGTGAAGTCGGCACCCGGGTAGCTAATGTGGTTCTACAGAGCCTTACTCATCGATCTTCCAGGCGAAAGGCCAGTTTGAAGGCTGAGGCTTCTCGTTGAGCGGTGGAAGAGCACGCACTATCTCCATTGTCTCGATGGAGACCGTCACGATACGCTCAACGAGCTCGACGATGTAGCGCGGGTTGTCGGAGTAGTCGTTGGGATCGTTCACGATGCCGGAGGCCTTGTCGGTGCGCACCTGATAGCGGTCCATCAGCCACTCGATGGCCGAGCGCCCGTTCACCACGTAGTCATATGCCTCCTCGGGAATGTTCCTGAGGGTCATGCGCTCGGATACGTGCAGCACGGTTCGGTCGATGCCCCGCGGGTTCTCCTCGGTCTTCTTGCACTTGCCGAAACGCATCTTCTCCGTGCGTCCGGGATCGACGGAATCACCATCCTCGTCGATGCCTGCCCACGGCTCCACCGTTTCGTAGTTGAGGTGCAACTCAGCAAGAGCTCGTCCCGCGCGGGAAAAGGCAGCGAAGTCCTCTGCGAGTGGAATGCGTGGCAGCTCCTTCTTGAGGTTCATCGCGAAACGATCGCGGT
>CAZLKG010000114.1:0-5380 GCA_964560045.1 uncultured Slackia sp. | reverse complement strand
ACCGCGGTATCGTGGTATCGCGCGATACTCTCCTTGAGCGCGTGTGGGGTTATGGTGTGGCTGGTGAGACCCGCACTGTGGACGCCCACATACAAACCCTGCGCAAGAAACTCGGCGAGGCTGACTCCAAGGCTGTCTCCTATGTGGAAACGGTACGCGGCGTGGGCTATCGCTTGAAAGCATAGGTACCTCTTAAGGACAGTGCCGGATGGATATCCGCATAAAGCCGCCTGCCTCCAAAAAACCCACCCAAGGAAAAACAGGTCGCCGATGGCACCTTTCGCACGCCGTTGCGCTCATGGTGTCGGCGGCTACGGCTGCGGTAGTGGTGATTTGCTGCTTTTTGTACGCGACGGTGTTCTACATCACGCTCGATCAGCGAGCTGCCAGTGACCTTCAGGCAAGGGCCGAGGGTTACGCGCGCGTCATTGAGGATCGGGGTTATTCGGCTGAAGATGCAGTGGCCCTGATTGAGGATGAGGGCATCATCGATCCCGACACGCGCATGACCCTCATCGCCACAGACGGAGAGGTGCTTTATGACTCCTATGTGGACGCTTCTACCATGGAGAATCACTCCGAGCGGCCCGAGGTGCAAGAGGCCATGAGCACGGGGGAGGGGGCGAGCGGTCGATATTCGGAAACGATGGGCAAGGAGACGCTATATTATTCGATCCTTCTCTATGATGGCTCGATACTGCGTCTGGCCGTCACGCAGTCTACGGTGTGGGGCATCATGGGAACCATAGCGTTTCCCTGTCTTGTCGTGTTGGCAGGTGCTCTCGGGACATCGTTTTTGATCGGCTGGGCGATTGCGCGACGCGTGGTCTTGCGCATGGAGCGTATTGACTTGAACCATCCTATCGACAGCGACGCTCCCGAAGAGCTCATGCCCCTTTTGCGCCGCTTGGATGCTCAGTATCGCCGTCTTGATGCGCAGGCCACCGAACGCCGCACCTTCACCGCTAACGTATCCCACGAGCTCAAAACCCCACTTACGGTGATCTCCGGATACGCCGAGATCATCAAGCAGGGCATCGCTAAACCCCACGATGTACCTACATTCGCCGGTCACATCCATGAAGAGGCCCTTCGCATGGAGGGTATGGTAGAAGAGATCATCGCTCTTACGCATCTCGATGAGATGGGAGAGGGACAAACAGAGCTCGCAATGCAAAAGGTATCACTTGAGCGTGCCGCCAATGATGCTGTGGTCAGCCTGAAACCTTTCGCTGAGCGTGCCTGCGTCGATCTGGTAATCAAGATACGTCGCGCACACAACGAACCTGTTGTGGTGTTCGGCAATGCGCGCGTCCTTGAAAAGATGGTGCGCAATCTTGCCGAGAATGCGGTGCGCTACAACTGCAAGGGCGGTTGTGTTGAAGTGGAGGTTTCCAACGAAGAGGATCGGGCTGTTCTGCGCGTGAGCGATACGGGTCGTGGTATTCCACGCGAGCTACGCGAGCGCGTGTTCGAGCGATTTTTCCGTGTGGAGGAAAGTCGCTCCAAGGAAACGGGCGGAAATGGCCTTGGGCTTGCCATCGTCAAAGGCGCCGCCCAGGTACACGGCGCAAGCATCAGCGTGGCCGACAACCACCCCAAAGGAACCGTAATTACGGTGACTTTTCGTGCATCTGAAGGGGAGGAAGAGAAGGGATAGTGTACGTGCCCGCAGGTGCCGGAGTATGTGTCGCAAGCGCCGGAACGCGCCTTAGACGGCATCCGTGCCCACAAGCACCAAAATATCTATGTCATCCATGGTGACTTCGGTGATCTGCGAGGAATCGAAGGTCTCCACGGTTGCGCCCAAGGCTTCTGCAACGCGTTGCGCCTCGGACAGAATGGCGTCGGCATCATCACCCTCGCCGGTCACATACACGACCGTGTTGGGCACGGTGCCTCCCGTGTAGCTATCAATGGAGATTTGGTAGTCATCGCCCTCAATACCGTTGTCTGCGAGCGTTTCCTCGGCAGCTGCAGCCAAACCGTTTTCGCCACCGGCATTAAATATACTGATGACATAGGGGCCTTCGTGGGTGGATGTAGTCTCACCTTGTCCCTGATCGTCATCGACCGTTTCCGTATCAACACCCTCATCGATCTCGGTTTCTTGGTCATCGGTTGTATCGTCCGTACCATCTACGTCGTCATCGACTTCCTCATCAACGGTTTGTTCCTCCTGATCATCATTGGTAGGAGGCGTGGCGATTTCCGGATCCTTCGCGCACCCTGAAAGGGCGAAGGTGCATGCTATGACAAGGACAAAAAGTACCGCGAAGCGGATCAGGGAAAAACACGCCCTGGCCGACGTGATGCGATGTGCACTGACCATGCGTTCTCTCCTTTTTGCTCTACACCGTACACGGGCTGACGGCATCCGCCTTGGAGCCGCAGCGGAAAAGGGGACTTCAAAAATTCCTCCTCGTTTGCGTCAAGTTTAGCGCATTGTTTGCAGAAGAGGGACATAAAGCCTCGCCATGTCATGGCTTATTCGGCTTATTCGGACAATACGGCCAAATCGATCTCCATAAGGCGCTTGATTGTGAGCATATACACCCGCATCGCCCGTTTAAGACTTTCCTCGCTCACGCCTTCGTCGGCACCGTGCATCGGGCCTACCCATTCGGGATAGGTGTCGTGCGGGTCTGTGGGACCGAAGCTCGCTGCGCAAGGAAACTCACGTGCATAGGTTCCGCCGCCGATGGTGAAGGGATCGCCGTCAAGTCCTGTAGCATCGCGATATGATGAGACAAGCGCTTGGATAGCCAAATTGTCGGGACGGGTCAAAAACGGCGGGAGTCCGCCAACTACCTCCACGGTGGCACCGATCTCATCCGCCAGTTTCTTAAAAGCTGAAAGGAGCGCGTCGGGGTTGGTGGAGGTGGGGTAGCGGATATCGATGGTGATGCTTAAGCGCCCCTCTGTGCGCTGGATGGTTCCTACGATGCAGGTGAGCTCACCGAAATGCTCATCATGCGAATCTATGCCGATGGAACTGCCATCAGTGGAGTTCATGATGCGGCTCATCAGGTGTAGATACGTCTTTTCCTTAAGGGTGCACAGATGGTTGTCCAGCGCGTATTTGACCAGCATGTCTATGGCATTCACGGTGCCTTCAGGCTGTGAAGCATGTCCCCCGCGTCCACGGGCCACAAGGCGCGCGCAGTCGCTGCCCGCTTTTTCTATCCTCACGTCTTTGCGCCGGGGAAGCTTATCTGCTTGGGCGCGCACTACGAGGGTCGCTTGACTGGGTACCGCATTGGTGGCAGAGTCGCCGGTGGTGAAGTCCACGATGTGGCCTTCTGTTACAGGGAAGGTGATCTTTGCGTCGAACATCCCCTTTTCTCCGTAGCAAACGGGAAAAGCGTTGTCGGGAGTGAACAGGAACGCAGGGGCGGAATAGTGCTTTAGATAATGGCGCACGTCGCGCATGGTGCCCGTTTCCTCGCTGCTACCTATAAGCATGCGCAGTGTATAGGGAAGGTGCCCTCCCACGCGCTCGCAGTGCTCCTTGAAGAATTTCATGCAATAGAGCGCAATAACGAGCGGGCCTTTATCATCAAGCACGCCGCGACCGATAAGAAAGCCATCACGGCGTCCGAGAGTCCATGGGTCACCCGTCCAGCCCACACCGGGTGCCACCACGTCCGCGTGACAGATCATGGCGAGCTGCATATCCGATGCGCCGGGCAGATCAGCCACGCCTATCTCTCCGGCATCGTCGTGTGTTTCAAAACCCAAGTGCTGCGCCAGACGCAGCGCGGTGCGCAGACCCTCGTGGGCTTCGGGACCGCAAGGATCTTCTGGCGTGGCGCGGCTGAAATCCACCACACTGGGCACGGAAACGAGTTCAGCTATATCGCAGACGATCTCTTCCCAATGCGCATCAATGAAGGCATCTGCCTCGCGAAGGAATTCGGCTTCGAGTGTGCTCAGATGAACTTTTTGCTCACAGCCGTCAACATGAGCATCGGTCTTGCAAGGAAGTTCGGCTTTGAGTGCCGGGTTCCCGTCTGAGAACACTCCGATCTCCACCTTATCAAGAGGGGTGTTTTGTATCATGGATCACCTCTTCAACGCCGTGTGTCTGTCTGTGTTGTAATTTTGCCCGTATTCTAGCAGCGCGGCGTATTTGGTGGAATTCTTGCATTGTGCTCATGAAGGGGTTCGTTGCCGTTGTCAGCGAGGGCGGATTCCCGTTTGATGGTGAGGTTTCCTGTGTCGGCCAGGGAGCAGTTCGCTGGGGCAATGGTCGGCGCGCTACGAATGTATACTCGCCGGGTATCGAGACGGGCACAACCTCGTGGAAATAGGTATCCCCCTTGGCATCAAGCGAAACTCAACTGGAGCATAAATTGCGGCGAAATGACTCCGGTTTTCGAGCGAAATGCCGAAATTTCAAAAAAGTTGTTGACGGTGACGCGGCGTCATTATCTAGTGTTTCTCGAGTCAGCGATCTGCAACCTGCACGGTAGAGAGGCGGGTTTGCGCCTGAATACAACAGGAGAATAATAGATGGACAGTCCAGAGTACTTGACGGTGGGGGAGTTTGCGCGTCGTGTGGGGGTCACGGTGCGCACGATTCAATACTACGATCAGAAGGGCCTGCTTTCGCCGTCCGCGAAAGGGCCACGCAACGAACGTCTCTATACCGAAGACGATGTGACGGCGCTCTATCGCATTCTCACGTTGAAATACGTGGGACTCTCTTTGGCGGAGATCGAATCCGAAGGGAGCCGGTTTAGCGAGATGCCGTCATTTCATCTTCTCATCGAAGACAAAATGGACGCGATCGAAGAGGACTTCCAGCGGCTTTTCAAACGCCTGACCACCATGAACGCCTTGATTAAGGCATCGAACGAGCCGGGAGAGGTCGATTGGCGAGCAATGGCAAGGCTCATTGAGAAAGAGCAGGACGACAGCGCCTTTTTCTGGCGGCTTATATGCGTCAACGAGAATAGTCTTGCGGATGGAGCCAGGGATGAGAGCACTCAGCGTGACAAATCGATAGCGCGCTGGCACGACTTGATTGCCGAAACCCTCCGTCTCATGACATCAGGAGAACCCCTTGACAGTCCGAGTAATCGCAATCTTGCCCGTCGTTATCTCGAACTCGAAAAAGCGCAGGGTGCATCCGCTGCCGAGCAGTTCATTCTCATGGAGAATATCTCTCCCCACGGTGTTCGGGGAGGAAAAGATGAGGACGATAGCTCTTTTGACTCTCTGCGCCGCTCGGTCTGTGAGCACCTCGATGCAGTGGTGGAAGCACTGCGCTCAGGCGTTGATGACGCGAAGGGGGATGGCTGAGCATGATCGTGTCGTAGATGTCGTGGATGACGACGAAGGCGACGAAGGCGGTGAGGGCGCTTTAGTCAGTTTG
>CAZLKG010000113.1:0-5466 GCA_964560045.1 uncultured Slackia sp. | reverse complement strand
CCTCCCAACAAAGAGATGATCCGCGTTGATGAGGAAGATTTGGTGTATCGCACCGTGGATGCCAAGTTCAGCGCCGTGGCCGACGATATAGTGGAGCGCCACGCCATCGGTCAGCCGGTCTTGGTGGGCACGGTTTCCATCGAAAGTTCCGAGCGCCTTTCGCGTCTGCTTAACAAGCGCGGTATTTCCCATGAGATTTTGAATGCCAAAAACCACGAACGCGAGGCTCATATCGTAGCGCAGGCGGGACGCCTTGGCGCCGTGACTATCGCCACCAATATGGCGGGTCGCGGCACCGACATTCTTCTCGGCGGCAATCCCGATGTGCTCATGGAAGATGTACTGCGCGAGCGCGGGTTCGATCCCGATCGCAGCCCTGGGGAAGATATCGAAGAAAGCAAAAACATGCTTCCTGCTCCCAGTGAAAAGGAGCGTGAGCGTGCACTTCTTGAAGCAAAGCGCGTATGCGCGAAGGAGCACGAAAAGGTATTGGCTGTAGGGGGTTTGGCCGTCATCGGCACAGAGCGTCACGAGTCGCGCCGCATCGACAACCAGCTGCGGGGGCGATCCGGACGTCAGGGCGATCCGGGCGTGACACAATTTTACCTCTCCCTCGAAGACGATCTCATGCGCCTCTTTGGTGGCAACCGTATGGACTCCATCGGGCGCCTGATGGAAAAGACGCGCGTTGAGGATGATGTTCCCATTCAGGCCGGCATGGTGAGCAAGGCCATCGAAGGCGCTCAGCGTCAGGTTGAGGCCATGCATTTTGCCGCTCGTAAAAACGTGCTCGAATACGATGACGTGATGAACCTGCAGCGCAATGCCATCTATGCGGAACGCAACGCCATTTTGGATGGCAAGGATCTCTCCAGTCGTATCGAGGAAGTCATATACGACGCGGTTGAATTCACGGTGCGGGAAAACTGCCCCGCGCGCACCGCGAGCGATGACTGGGACATTAAGGCTGTAAACATGTGGGCGGCTGAGATGTGCGGGCGCAGTGATTTCGATGCAGCTTCTATCGATCACGACGACGATCGCGACCTTCTTGCCCAGGCTTTGGCCGACTATCTTTCAGGCGTGTATCACGAGAAGGAGGAACAGCTCGGCCTCGATGCCATGCGCGCCCTGGAATCCCAGGTTATGCTACGTATCATTGATGTACGCTGGATGAATCACCTCCAGGCGATGGACTATCTCAAAACCGGTATTGGTCTGCGTGCGTTCGGTCAGCGAGATCCCCTCGTGGAATACAAGGAGGAGGCGCACTCCGCATTCTCTAGCCTCACTGCGTCTATGTACGAAGATTTCTTGCGCACGCTCTTGCGCCTGCAGACGGCACTTCCCGCCGAAGAGCCCGATGCCTCTTCGCTTCCCAGTAAGGTGAGCTATTCCTCACCTGAGGCGGCTCTCACGTCGCGCATGATGTTGCAATCTTCTGCCCAGAAGGGTAGACGGGCGCAATCGTCCGCCAAGCCGCAGGAGCCGCCCAAGCCTAAGACCTATCGCAAAGATGAGTCGGATGATCCTTACGTCAACGTGGGACGCAATGATCCCTGTCCCTGCGGTAGCGGTAAGAAGTTCAAGAAATGCCACGGGATGTACAGGTAAGATGACTGATTCAGACAAAGGCATCGATAGGGCGACCGAACGCCTTGAGGCTGCTCGATCGTTTTTGCACATCAACGATAAGGAAGCAAGCCTCATCAGGCTTGAAAAAGAGGCTTCAAGCCCGGGCTTTTGGGATGATTCCGTCCATGCCCAAAAGATTTCCAAGGAATTGAGTACGCTGCGTGACACCATAGGAGCGTATTCCCGCGCCTGTGCGCTTCTCGATGACGCGCGTGCTGCCGCTGATCTTGCCTCAGAGGATGCGGCCTTTGTCGCTGAGAAGGATGAGGCGATTGCCGCTCTTGACGCGATGCTCGATCAGTTTGAAATCGAATCGTGGTTTTCGGGTGAGATGGACGAAAGTGATGCGATAGTCAGCATCAATCCCGGTCAAGGTGGTCTGGAGGCTCAAGACTGGACCGAAATGCTCTACCGCATGTATACGCGCTACGCCGAGAGAAAGGGCTGGAAGGTTAAAGTTCTCGACGTGGTTCCCGGTGAGGGTATAGGCTTTGACAGGGCGACGTTTCAGGTGGAGGGCAAAAACGTCTACGGCATGCTGCGCAGCGAGCATGGCGTACATCGTCTTGTGCGTATATCTCCCACCGATGACAAGAAGCGACGCCAAACCACCTTCGCCGGGGTTGAAGTTTTACCTGTGGTCTCTGATGAGATAGAGATAGAACTCAATTCCGCCGATGTGCGTGTGGATGTGTATCGCTCAAGCGGTCCCGGTGGCCAGTGCGTGAACACCACCGATTCTGCCGTGCGCCTCACGCATATCCCTACCGGTATTGTGGTCACCTGCCAGAATGAAAAGAGTCAACTCCAGAACAAGGAAGCGGCCTTCCGCGTGCTGCGCTCTAGACTCTACGAGTTGGAGGTGGCAAAGCGAGAGGAAGAATTGGAAGCGCTACGGGGTGAGAAACGCGACAACAGTTTCGGTAGTCAGATCCGCAATTACGTGCTCTATCCCTACCAGCTGGTGAAAGATCTTCGCAGTAATATCGAGATGAGCGATGTTGATGCGGTGCTTGACGGCGAGATAGAGCGATTCGTTATCGGCTATCATCGCTGGCGTGTTTCCCAGTGAGGACATCATCGCGTATCCGAAAGCCTGCATTTGCGGATGCGTGTAGGAGCGGGATTTGTCTGTGGATTCGAACCGAGGAGCAAGGAGAGGACAGAGCCGTGAACCTTGAAGAATTGAAGGAGAAGGCTTGCGACGTCCGCGTCGATATCGTGAACATGCTGGCAAAGGCAGGTAGCGGGCATCCGGGCGGATCTCTTTCAGCAGCCGATATCATGTGCGCGTTGTACTTCGGCGGTGTTCTCAAACATGATCCGTCCAATCCCACCGATCCCACTCGCGATCGTTTCGTGCTCTCCAAAGGGCATGCGGCACCCGTCCTCTATGCGGTTCTCGCCGAGGCCGGATATTTTGAAAAAGAGGAGCTTGCTACGCTGCGCCAATACGGCAGCAGGCTGCAGGGACATCCTGATTTTCTCAAACTTCCTGGCATTGATGCTTCCACCGGATCATTGGGACAGGGTCTTTCCATTGCATCCGGCATGGCATGCGGCCTTAGAATGGGTGGTTTTGATTCCTACGTGTTCACGCTTTTAGGTGATGGTGAGTGCCAGGAGGGACAGGTGTGGGAGGCTGCCATGTTTGCCGCCCACCGCAGACTGGACAATCTGGTAGCCATCGTCGATCACAATCACCTTCAGATTGACGGTAACGTGGAAGATGTGTGTTCCCCCGAAAGCCTGGTGGCGAAATTCGAGGCCTTCGGTTGGGCGGTGTTTGCCTGCGACGGCAACGAGATGGCCGATGTGCTCCCTACGCTTTCAGCTGCAAAATCTTCTGCAGTTGAAGCCCCCAGGGTCGTCATCGCCGAAACCACCAAGGGCAAGGGGGTGTCTTTCATGGAAGGGCAGGCAGCCTGGCACGGCAAGGCTCCCAGTATTGAGCAGGCGGCTTTGGCGCTTGCGGAGCTGACCTCATAGCTCGCTTAAGAGACGTTTTCGTACGGGCTTTTCCGGTGCTTTACAGGGCAAGGAGGGACATCCATGACTGAAAGGAAGGCGACACGTGCTGCCTACGGCGAGACGTTGGTCGAGCTTGCGAGGGTAGGGGTGCCTGTTGTTGCGGTAGAGGCCGATCTATCGGAATCGACTACCACCAAAAAGCTGGGAGAAGCCTATCCCGATCGTCTCTACAACGTGGGTATTGCCGAGCAGGATATGGTTGACGTAGCCGCCGGACTGGCCCTTACGGGTCATGTCGCCTTCACCGGATCGTTTGCGGTGTTCGGCACCGGACGCGTATACGACCAGATCCGCAACACCGTGTGCTACGCGAATCTCGATGTCAAGATTGCCCCCACGCATGCCGGTGTAAGCGTGGGCCCCGATGGCGGCAGTCATCAGATGCTTGAGGATATTGCCCTTATGCGTGTGCTGCCCAATATGCGCGTACTGGTTCCCGCAGACTACGTTGCTGCCAAGGCGGCCATCAGCCTTGCGGCTCGCACATCCGGACCCGTATACGTGCGCATGGGGCGCTCTCCGGTTCCCTGTGTCTACGCTGATAGCGAGCGCTTTGAAATAGGGGAGGCGCATGTTTTGCGCGAGGGGACAGATGTCACCATTGTGGCGTGCGGGGTGGAAATTGACGAAGCGCTCAAGGCCGCCGATGCTCTTGTTGACCAAGGCGTATCTGCCGAGGTTATCGATTCCTTCTCTATCAAGCCGCTTGATGCTCAAACGATTCTTTCCTCTGCGGCCAAAACCGGTTGCGTTGTAACTGCCGAGGAACATTCGATCATTGGGGGACTGGGAGGCGCTGTATCGGAGCTCCTTGCCGAGCATTATCCCATTCCGCTTGAGCGTGTGGGTATGCGTGATGTCTTTGGCACATCGGGTGAGTTCACAGAACTCATGCGCGTATTCGGTCTGGATGCGACGGGCATCGTTGAAGCCTCAATGAGGGCCGTTGGGCGAAAGCGAGCCAGATAATCCGGTATCGCTTCGACAGCGATGAACATTCTGTGACCACTGCGCCTGCTCGTGGCGATATTGCTAGAATGGCCTGGTCGAGTTCAGCGGCCATAACGTGAATGGAGCATTCTGTGACGAACATCAACGACGCACAGCGTCGCCCCCGTCGATATGCGGGACAAAGCTCTCAAACCGCTTCGTCGATGGGTCGCCATGCGGCCCGTGCGCGTGGTGCTGCGACCGCTACAACGGCTGCCGGCGGTGCCGGTTCAGCTCGTTCTCGTGCCGCTCAGCCCGCCTCTTCCGTCTCTGTCTCCCAATCCGCTTCAGGCTCCCGGGTTGTTAGAGGGGCCTCGACCGGTGCCACAAAAACCCTGCCCGACCTGTCTGCATCGTTGCCCGTACTCACTGCACAGGATGTACATATGCAGCCCATGGGCACTCCCGTCATCATTTTTGACCATGTGACTAAGGTCTATCCCGCGCAGCCTAACCGTCCATCCCTTCACGACATCTCGATACAGATTTATGCCGGTGAATTCGTGTTTCTGGTGGGTCATTCGGGTTCGGGCAAATCCACTTTTATTCGCCTCATAATTCGTGAAATCAAGCCCACCGATGGGAGAATTCAAATAGCTGATGAAGATTTGTCCCGCATGCGCGACTGGCGCGTTCCCTATCTGCGCCGCAACATCGGATGCGTGTTTCAGGACTTCAAACTTCTGCCCAACAAGACTGTCTTTGAAAACGTTGCCTTTGCTCTTGAGGTCATCGGTAAAAGTCGCCATGTCATCAAAACACAGGTTCCTGAGGTTTTGCGCCTCGTGGGCTTGCAGAACAAGCTCAACA
>CAZLKG010000112.1:0-5468 GCA_964560045.1 uncultured Slackia sp. | reverse complement strand
ATAAGACTTCGTTGTCTTCGGGTAAAACCTACTATTACACGGTTCGTGCCTACATGGATGATGTGACTACTGCCACCTCCAACAAATACGATGCCTACTACTGGAGTGGTTACAGCACAACAGGCGTAGACTCACGCTATCTCGCCACACCCACCCTTGTTTCTGCCACCGCTGCATCCAGCGGCACCAAGGTATCTTGGAATTCGGTGAGTTCAGCTACAGGTTACGCTGTCTATCGCAAGGTCTCGGGGGGTAGCTGGTCAATGATAGACACCACCACCTCCACGAGCTATACCGATAAGACTTCGTTGTCTTCGGGTAAAACCTACTATTACACGGTTCGTGCCTACATAGGCTCTTCGGCTACCTCCAACAAATACGATGCTTACTACTGGAGTGGTTATGACTCGACGGGTGTTTCCAGGACCAGCTGACAATGGTAGTCACACCCCGCGCTGTTTTGAGTAGGGCAGCGCGGGGTATAACCTTTACGTGTGATTTCGTGTGTGATGAACCGTACGAATTAACTTTGGGATCTCCGCAGTCTGCATCCGCTGCGTGAAGCGAAACATCCATCTGTTGCTACAGGCGTAGCGCGGACGTTTCGGCGTGCTACAATCGCAGATGAAACAGGCGCGCGAAGGGTTTCATATGCGATATATCGATGCCGGAGAGGCGCACGGGCCGGGTCTTGTTGCCATCGTTGACGACGTGCCGGCGGGTCTGCGCATAAATTTGGATAGCATTGATGCCGATGTGGCACGCTGGGATCGTCTTCATGGTCGTCCTTCTCCAGGTCGTGCTCATAAGCGCGTTGAGCTGCTCTCGGGCGTGCGCGATGGGCGTACCACAGGCTCCCCGGTAGTATTCTGGCTGGCTCGCGCGGACTTCTCTGCCGCCGTGTCCGAGGTGTCGCGTTGCACCGTTCCGCGCCCCGGAACAGCTGAGCTTTCTGCTGCCCTTAAATTCGACTTCGACGATTGCTCCTGTGCCGCTGAACGCATCAATCCGCAGACGGATGCGGCTCGCGTTGCCGCTGCGGGCGTGGCAAGGGAGTTTCTGGCCGATTTAGGGATAGAGATCCATTCGTACGTGACACGTGTGGGTTCAGCCTTGATGCGCGAAGAGGACTCCGCCCTCACATCCTTCGCCTATAAGCCGCTTGATATTGAGATGTCTCAGATCAGATGCCCTTCAGATCAGGCAACGCGCGCGATGGAGGCACAGATAGATGAGGCTTTGACCAAAGGCGAGACCTTGGGCGGTGCACTGTGTGTGGCTATCACGGGTCTTGATGCAGGCTTGGGAGGCTATATTGGCTCCCAGAACCCCATTAGCCTGCGAGCGGCGCTTGCCGGAGCGGCTTTTTCGGTGGAGGGCATATGCGGGGTAGAGTTCGGCTGTGGTTCCGTCTGGGACAACCCTCGCGGATCGCGCTTTGCAGATACGCCTGAATGTGGCAAGCTGGGGTTTTCGCGTGTGACCAACCATGCGGGCGGCATTGAGGGTGGCCTTTCCACGGGCGCGCCCGTCTTGATGCGTGTGGTGGCAGAGCCACCTCCCACTTCGAATTGGGAGGTGGTGGCACTCGACATGGAAACGCTTGAGAGGGTTGCCTGTCCCGCAGGTCACTACGATGCCTGCCGCGTTCCCTCTGCCGCTGTTGCACTTGAGTCTGCGGTGGCCTTTGTCTTGGCGCGGGCCTACCGTCGCAAGTTCGGCGGTGATTCGATGGGTGATGTCCATGCCTCCCTTGCAGCCTATCGCGAGCGTCTTGCACGGGCGGCGAGATAGCCTGTGCGGTGTTTCCTGAAAAACGTTTTTCTCGTAGGGTACATGGTCGTGGGATACGTGGGCGCGCGCAAATCCCTCTACGGGGAGGTGGTGTAAACGCATATGGACACTTCTAGCGCTTCTGCAGAGGCACGCCTTGGACTTGTACGCGAAAAGATGCTTCGGGAAAACATCGTCGGCTTCTATTGTCGCGACATCTCAAACGTGAGGTGGCTTACGGGGTTTAAGGGTGTGTTCGACGATGAGCCTGCACATCTCGCCTTTGTCACCCACCAGTCGAGCATTTTGCACACCGACTCCCGCTACGCTGATGCCGCCGAGCGCGCTGCGAGGGACACGCCATGGAGTATCGATTCAGGGGGCACCTCGCATGCCAGATGGGTAGCGGAGAACATCGGACACCTGCGCGTAGGTAGGGCAAGTGAACCCGAGCGCGCCATATGCCGCCTCGGCATAGAGGACAGCATGTCTATAGCTGAGTTTCGCGCGCTGCAGAAGGCTTTCGCTGGCAGCCCGTGTACGCCTGAGCTGGTGGAGACCTCCGATTTCGTGCGAGGCCTGCGCGCCGTGAAAAGCTGTACAGAGAGAGCAGCCCTGCGCGCCGCCCAGGCCATAACCGACGCTGCGTTTACTCACATTCTTGACTTCATGCGTAATCGACTTTCTGCTCAAGGTTCAAATCTCCAGGACGGCATAACGGCTCAGCTGACTGAGCGCGAGGTGCAGCTTGAACTGGAGGAGACCATGCGTCGCATGGGAGCTGAGGATCTGGCGTTTTCCTCCATCGTGGCGAGCGGACCTCATGGGGCTGCGCCACACAGTATTCCCGGTGAGCGCTGTCTGCAACCGGGTGACATGGTGGTGATGGATTTTGGAGCACGGTATGGTGGGTACTGTTCTGATATGACACGCACCGTGTGCGTGGGGTATGCACGCGATGAGGCACGCCGAGTATTTGAGGCAGTTCGCGCCGCGAACGAGGCTATAGAGGCCATGTTGCGTCCCGGTGTGACAGGCAAAGAGGCTCATGATCTGGCCGAAGGTGTGCTTGCTGCTCACGGGTTTGGAGGCAAGATGGGTCATGGTCTGGGGCATGGTGTGGGCATAGATATTCACGAGCTGCCCAATCTCTCGCCGCGCAATGAGGTGCCGCTTGTGCCAGGCAATGTGGTGACAGTCGAGCCCGGGGTGTATCTGCCGGGCGTTTTGGGATGTCGCCTTGAGGATTTTGGCGTCATTACCGAAGACGGTTTCGAGGTATTCACGCAGACTACGCACGAACTGATTGTAATATAATGCCTCATCCACTGATGTGACCGAGCGAAGCAGCCACGAGAACGTGCAGGTATTGTTTGCCGGGCACAAGGCGTGCAGACCGAAAAGGAGAGCTGATGGCCACCATTTCCACCGCTGATTTCAAAAACGGCATATGCATCGTCTACAACAACAAGATGTGCACCATTATCGAGTTTCAGCACGTCAAGCCTGGTAAGGGCGGTGCATTCGTGCGCATGAAGCTACGCGATGTGAAAAACGGGCGCGTGTATTCCGACACCGTGAACGCCGGTGTGAAATTCGACACGGTGCGCCTTGAACAGCGAACCATGACCTATCTGTACAACGACGGCACCGATTTCCATTTCATGGACCCCGACACCTATGAGCAGTTTTCCCTGTCCTCCGAAAATGTGGGAGAGTCCTCCCGATGGCTCAAAGAGAGCGATCCTGCGATTTTGAAATACGCGGACAACGAGCTTATCGGCTGCGAACCCCAGATGTTTGTCGAACTTGAAGTCACTGAGACCGAACCCGGCTTCAAGGGTGACACCGTTCAGGGCACCACCAAACCCGCCACACTCGAAACCGGAGCCGAGGTGAAGGTTCCCATGTTTGTGAACGTGGGTGACATCTTACAGATTGATACCCGCGACGGTCGCTTTGTCAAGCGCGTGTAGCCTCATTGATCATTCGGCAAGAGCGAAGCCGTACACCAGAGTTTTGATAAAACAGAAACGGGAGGCATCTCAGCCGAGAACCTCCCGTTTCATTTTGCAAGGAAACTATGAGGATGAACGAGGGGTTCACGTCACTGCCCGTGACCGTTTCGTTTCCGGCATTTGCCGATGACCTTCTCGACAGGAACGCTATCGCACGGTATAGTGCCACGGAGCATGTGAGTGTGTCGATCTGCGCTGCTGGACGGCACGCCGGGGCAATCGCCCCATGCATCCCCTACAATAAGAGGCTCGATGGCGATCGCAGCGTTGGCGCTCGTGTCGTGGAGCCTATATGCGGCCAAAGCGCCGGATCGAGACAGGTTCGCTCACCCTGAGCGGCTCGTTGGAAGAAAGAGGTGAAGCATGCCCGGTTTGCAACTCATGGACATCACCATCCGCGACGGCCAACAAAGCCTGTGGGCCACGCGCATGCAGCTCGGCGATATGCTGCCTATCCTGCCAAAGATGGACAAGGTAGGGTATTGGGCGGTTGAGGCCTGGGGCGGTGCGACGTTTGACACATGCCTGCGTTTCCTTGACGAAAATCCTTGGGAACGCCTGCGCTCCATCAAGTCGCATATGCCCAACACCGATATCGCTATGCTCTCGCGCGGCCAGAACCTGGTGGGCTACAAGCACTATTCCAAAGACATCGTGAGTCACTTTATCGCTGCTGCCAAGCGCAACGGAGTGCAAGTGTTTCGCGTCTTTGACGCCCTAAATGATATCCGCAACGTAATAGATAACGCCGAGGCCATTAAGGCCTGCGGTGCTTGGTTTGAGGGAGCCATCTCCTATACGGTGTCGCCCGTGCACACCCTCGACGGCTATTTGGAATATGCCCAGCAACTTAAAGATCTTGGAGCCGATTCCATTGCCATCAAAGACATGGCCGGTATGCTCACGCCGTTTCGCGCGGAGCGCCTGGTGAAGGCTCTTAATGCCGAAGTGGGTCTACCGGTGCACGTGCACTGCCATTACGTGGGTGGCATGGCTCCTATGAACATCGTCAAGGCTGCCGAGGCCGGGGCTATGATCGCCGATACGGCAAGCGCTCCGCTCGCCTTTGGTAACAGTCATCCTGCGGTGGAAACCATCGTGGCCGCCTTACAGGAGAGCCGTTACGACACCGGCTACGATCTGGATCTGCTCTTTGAGATCGCCGACTATTGGGAAGAGGTGCGCAAGCGCAGTCACTGCAAACGTGGCGTTTCTTCGCTCACCCATATGAAGGTCTTCTCGCACCAGGTTCCCGGCGGCATGATGTCCAACCTTGTTGCGCAGCTTGAAGTTCAGAACGCCTCCGACCGCTTAGATGAGGTCATGAGGGAGATTCCGCGCGTGCGCGCTGAGGTGGGCTATCCCCCGCTGGTCACTCCCATGAGCCAGATCGTTGGCACGCAGGCTGTTATGAACGTACTCATCGGATCGCGCTGGAGCCTTGTGTCCAAGGAGATGAAGGACTACCTATGCGGTTATTACGGCAAGACACCAGGCCCGGTGGAGCCTGATGTGCTCAAGAAGGTTGTGGGTAACGCGGAGGTCTTGCCGCCCGATGTGTCGCCGGGGTCTTTGTCCACCACTACCTATGCGCAGCTTGAGCAGGAGATTGGCGATCTGGCCACCTGCGAGGAAGACGTGCTCATGTATGCGATGTTCCCCAATGAGGCACGCACC
>CAZLKG010000111.1:0-5530 GCA_964560045.1 uncultured Slackia sp. | reverse complement strand
CCTTCCACGCGGAAACCGTGTTCACCATGGATGACGGTGAGGTGGATGTGCTTTCGTGCTACGAAGGCTACGAAGCCGAAAAAATCTACGTGAATGGTGGCACCACGCACATCGTGGCCAGCGATGATGCCCTGAACGCCTCTGCAGCCGACCTGGGGGATTCTTCCGACAGCGATTCCTCGGACGATGACGTATCCGACACATCTGAGAGCACCATCTCGGATTCCGACACGACCACATCCGAACAGGATGAGGTGACAGATGACCTGGGTGCCTTCGGTGGCGCTGAAGCTCCCGAGGCGCAAGATGCTGGTGCGCTTGGCGATGCTACCGCTCCGGGAGACGATGAAGCGAGCGCCTCGGAAAGCGGTGATGCTACCGCTTTTGGAGATGGCGATGCTGCTGTCTCGGAAGGTGGCGACGCCACCACTCTAGGAGATGATGAAACGAGCGCCTTAGAAGGTGGTGACGCCGAAGGTAGCGATGCCATTGTCCTCGGGAACAACGATGGGCCTGTTGCGGATATGAACGAGAGAGAGATGAACGGCGGTGCTCCCGACAACGCCTTCGCAGAGACGGGCGAAGGACAGACGATGGGCGATGAGAATTGCCTCATCCAGATTAACGGCGGCTATATAGTTCTTGACGCCGGCGGTGATGGAGTGGACAGCAATGGTAGCGTTGAGATAAACGGCGGAGTTTTGCTGGTGAATGGCCCCGCTCAGGGAGAGGACGGCGCGCTTGACTACGACATCTCCGCCACGATATCGGGCGGAACGGTGCTCATGGTGGGATCGTCGCAGATGGCTCAGAACTTCACCGAGGGCACGCAGGCATTCGTCTATACAAGCGTTTCAGGAAGCGCGGGTGATAGCGTTGCCTTGGTTGATTCCGACGGCAACACGATTGTCTCACTTACCGCCTCTAGGGCCTTCGGCATGGTGCTGGCTTCGGGTGCAGCGCTTGAGGAAGAGGGAGAGTACACCTTAGTGGTAGGAGGCTCAGTGGACGGAGCCAACGAGGACGGCTACGTGCAAGGCGGGTCGGTCTCGGGTGGTTCCAGCACGGATGTGACGGCTTCTACCACGCCTTCGGGAGGCTTAGGCGGACTTGCCTCTGACGGTAATCCCATGGATGCCGGACAGGCTGGTGACATCCAGGTGGAAAGGCGCGAAGGGTTCTGATTGCGCCCCTCGCGCCCCTTGTGCGCCCCTGCGTCCCCTTGCGGCCAACGACCCGTGACAGACTTAATGCAGACAAAACTACATTAAATTGGCAATCAAGGCAATCAAGGCCCTTGCGCCTCTCGCTTCTCCTCGCGCCCCTCGGGGCGCTTTTTTCTTGACAGGGCGTTTTATTCTAGTATAGTTGCCCGCTATGAGTTTCGAATTCGTACATACCATGCTCAACATGATGATGCACATGCCCAAGCCTGGGTACGTCGGCGTGTGCGCTGACGCTCAGGCATGAGTTTTTGGCGGTGCTGTGCGCCGTATTTACCTTTTCTTTCTATGTACGAGGAACCCATCTATGATTCGTCTTGAACGTCTCGTTAAAGAATATTCGGATGCCTCAGGCGACCATCAGGCGCTGCGCGGTATCGATCTGCATATCGAGCGCGGTGACGTGTTCGGCATTATTGGGCAGTCGGGCGCCGGTAAGTCCACGCTGGTGCGTTGCATCAATCTGCTCGAGCGTCCCACGGATGGTCGCGTGATTATCGATGGCGAAGATGTTACCGATTTTTGCGGGAGGCAGCTTGCCGAACTGCGCGAATCCATAGGCATGATCTTTCAGGATTTCAGCCTGTTTCAGCAGCGTACGGTGCTGCGCAACGTGACCTTTCCGCTCGAACTGCACCATGCTGACAAACGTGAGGCGCAATCACGCGCCCGTGAGCTTCTTAAGCTGGTGGGTTTGGCCGATATGGAAGGCCGTTATCCCGTTCAACTTTCCGGCGGGCAGCAGCAGCGTGTGGCAATCGCCCGCGCTCTGGCCAACAACCCCAAGATCATGCTGTGTGATGAGGCTACGAGTGCGCTCGATACCATGACCACCCACGCCATACTGGCTCTTTTGCGCGACATCAACCGCGAGTTGGGCGTCACCATGGTGGTGATAACCCATTCGCTTTCGGTTGCGCGCCAGGTCTGTAACAAGGTGGCCGTGCTAGACGCAGGAATCGTCGTAGAGCAGGGTGCGACCGGTGAGGTCTTTGACCACCCTCAAAGCGAAGCTGCGCGCCTTTTGCTCCAGGCTGACGCCATCATCGAATCGGGGGATTCCTCTTGTGCGGGTGTATCCGAAGGAGAGGTGCGCTGATGATGGAGACGGTGACCGCATTTATCGATCAATACGGCTCACTTATGGCTCAAGGCACCTGGGATGCCATTGTTATGACGGTACTCTCCACGCTGTTTGCCTACGTGATCGGTATTCCGCTAGGCGTGCTACTCATCCTCACTGCTCCTGGGGGGCTGCATCCGCATCGCGCCTTCAATGGCGTGCTGGGCTGGCTTGTCAACATCGGGCGATCCATCCCCTTCATCATCCTTATCGTGTTCATGATTCCGTTCACGCGTGCCATTGTGGGAACTTCTCTTGGCGTGGGGGGAGCCATTGTGCCACTCACCGTGGCGGCGGCTCCCTTCGTTGCTCGCATGGTTGAGCAGAGCCTTGCTGAGGTGGACGGGGGATTGGTGGAGGCCGCGCAGAGCTTTGGTGCAAGCACCAGGCAAATTGTCTTAAAGGTGTTTCTCGTAGAGAGCCTGCCCTCGCTCGTTCGTGGCGTTTCTATCACCTTCATCACGCTCTTCGGCTTTGTGGCTATGGCCGGTACGGTTGGTGCGGGCGGTATCGGAGACATCGCCATTCGCTACGGATATCAGCGCTATCAAGATGATGTGATGGTCGTGGCCATCGTCTTGTGCGTTGTGATAGTCCAGGTTGCGCAAAGCCTTGCGAGCCTGATCGCGCGCAAGATAGACCACCGAGCGAAATAGCACATGCACTCCTTTGTCTCATCCGATGCGCATCCGGACGCATGTGGCCGTACTCGGACACATGTGGACGCATCGGGATGTACGTGGTCGCGTCGGGATGCGTCCATACTGAGCATGCGTGCTCCTTCGAAACTCTTTTGTTGTTCGGAAGCGCTGCGCTGACCGCACAGCAGCTCCTTCGGGGCACAGGATTCATCTGATATTCTGCGCCACACCTCATATCCGATTGAGAAAGGTAGACATCATGAGACTTACCAAGATTGCCCGCATTGTGGCTACGGCGATAGCCGCATGCACCCTGACGATGGCTCTTGTGGGCTGCGGCTCATCTTCAAGCTATCAAATAGCGGTGCCCTCCGATGCCACCAACGAGGCGCGCGCTCTTCTATTGCTTCAGGAAGAGGGCCTGATCACCCTCTCTGAGGATGCCGGACTCACCGCCACGGTGAACGACATCGTGGACAACCCCTACAACATTGAGATTGTGGAGGCTGAAGCCGCAAGTGTTCCCCGCATGCTAGAAGATGTCGATTTTGCCGTAATCAACGGCAATTACGCTCTGGGTGCCGAACTCGATCCGTCCAGTGCGCTTGCGAGCGAGGATGCCGATTCCGAGGCTGCATCCGAGTATCCCAATGTGATTGCCACGCGCGAAGACAATCAGGATTCCCTCAAAATCCAGGCACTCGTGGCAGCCGTCCAGAGCGCTGACGTACAGACCTTCATAGAGGAGACCTACAGTGGTACCGTGGTTTCGCTCTTTGATGTTGCCTCAGAGGTTCCCCAGGCTGAAGGCGATGATACCGTCATCACCGTGGGTGCTTCCCCCACGCCCCATGCCGAAATTCTGAATGCCGCCGCGCCCTTGCTTGAGGCTGCTGGCTGGACGCTCAATGTGGTCGAATACTCCGATTACGTACAGCCCAACGTAGCCCTTGATGAGGGTGATCTGGATGCCAACTACTTCCAGCATCAGCCCTACCTGGACAACTACAACGCCGAGAATGGCACCACGCTTGTAGGTGTCGCAAACATCCACTTTGAATCCATGGCTCTCTACACCGGAAAGCTGTCCGATTTGTCCGATATCACCGGATAAAGGAGTTTTGCGAACTAGAGGCGCTTTGCAAACGAGAGGTGTTTCGCAAATATCCTCCCCCGAATATCTTTTCCTGACTTATGAAAACCGTCGCACCCGTCTAACGCGGCGGTTTTTCTACCTTCTATTCGCTGGACGACGGCACAAAAACCAAGGGGCATCCAGACTGTGTCCGATGCCCCTTGGGAGTGGTGTGCCTGCCCATTTCCTGACGATTGTTAGGCTTGATGGCTTACATCAGCGTGAACCCTGCCTCTTTAGCGTATACCACACTTTCTTAGTGCAAAGGCGGCAACTGCTGCGAGAGCGCAAGCTCCAAGTGCTACAGCCACGATAATCGGAAGCAATGCGCCTATAGCGTCTCCTGATTTGGGAAGGGTGCTTGCGGCGGTGTCGTCCGAGCCGACGCTTTCGTCTTCGGGTGTAGTGGTGTTGCTATCGCTCACTTCAGTTGCAGTTCCATCGGCACTGTCCTTGTGGTTGTTAAAAGCAGCGGTATCACTTCTGCCATCAGTAATCGTACCGGTTGCCGTATCGGTATCTTCATTGTTTACGCTAACGGTATACCCATCGTTGTCGGATTCAACTACGGTATAGCGTGTACCTTCGGGCAGGCCAGCTGCGGTTTTTTTCTCACCAGCTTTAAGCGTAAAGGTAGCAACACCTGCATTAAAGGTCATATCGCCGTAGGTACCATCAATGGTGTCATTGTCAAGGGTTACGGTAAAGGAGAACGCTTGGCTTGTGCTGGCGCCACTACCTGAGACTGTTTTTGATACGATTAGGTTGTCGGTGCTCTTGTAGAGCTTTGGTGAGGCGACAGTGAGAGTCTCGGTAAATGTCTGTAAATCGCCAAGCTCTGTAGTGAGCACCCTCTCGACGGAGGCCGTCGTCTCGCTCGCGTTGGTGTCCTTGAAATTATCCTCATCCGTGCGGAACTCCGTGTTGTCCGTTAGCTTCACGGGAATGGATATGTCTATTGCCCAGGCATTGTCATCACTTAGGTTGGAGAACCCTATAGAGACGGTGGTGGTGCCATCTTCGTTTTTCGTTACTACCGGGGTATCGTAATCAAAAGAGCTGCCCGCATCTCCTGAGTTCGTCACCGCGATGCTATTTGCATCCGTAATATCAAACTCGCTGGTGATCACAGCCGTAATGGCGACGTATTGTTCTTGCGAAACAATCTCAAGGACCCTCAACTCACCTAGACCCTGGCTATACCCATAGGCACCAAGCTCACTTGTCGTAAGGGTATAGCCTTCTACGAGCCAACCTTCTATATCGCTTTTGGTAGAACCTTCGTTACTCCAGGTTCCCGCCGGATCAATGAGGAGCATCGTATAGAGCATGGTGTTCTTCGTCTTGTATGCTTCGACATATGTTTCAGAGGCCCAGCTTGAGGTCACGTTGTACGAATTATCGCGGT
>CAZLKG010000110.1:0-5547 GCA_964560045.1 uncultured Slackia sp. | reverse complement strand
TTGATGCCTCATCCTCCGCTTCTACTAAC
The DNA here is from genome assembly GCA_964560045.1 of uncultured Slackia sp. Classification (GTDB taxonomy): domain Bacteria; phylum Actinomycetota; class Coriobacteriia; order Coriobacteriales; family Eggerthellaceae; genus Slackia. Next base: position 5,518 of record CAZLKG010000110.1, on the reverse strand, counting down.
GGGTATGCCACTGTGGGCGGCGATGACATTCCGGAATCCGCTGAAGATCTTTTCGACCTTGACGGGCTTGTTGTAACCCTTATGCGCCAAGGCAGCAATGGCTGGGAAACAGTCACCGACACAAACGGAAATGCCTTAGAGATTACGCTTTCTGCTACAGGAGGAGGAGCCGGGCAGACCTATACCCTTAACTACGATGAGGTGACCTATACCGTCACAGCACGAGCCTATGACGATTGGAGTTACTACTTTGGGGGCCTTCCTGCAGGCACCTACGCCGTGCGCTTTACCACGGACGTGTTTGCGCTTGGTGCCTATGAGGCCTCCCTGCGGGATGCGCCTGAGGCGGACGATGAGACCGACTCCGATGCCTTCGGGCGCTATGTAAACGATGAGAACGGCTCCGAATCTACAACTGGAGGCGGTGGCTTTTGGCTTTCTTCCACCATCGTGGAAAACATAGTGATACCGGACACCTCGAGTTCGGGTTATGAGGCCTACGTTTCGTTCCACAACGATTCAGGTCTTGTGCCACGGCTTGGCTCCATCAAAATCACCAAGACAGGCGAGGACGGAGATCCATTGAGTGGGGTCACCTTCCAGTTAGAGCTTTTGATGACAGGTTCTGTGTACTACGATGACGCGAGCGGCGAATGGGTCGAAACCGATGATGCCGAGTGGGTGATAACTGAGAGCGGATCCACGAGCATCGGAGCCGACAATTCGGCGGCTACGTTCACCTTCGGTAAACTCTTACCCGGCACCTATCGTCTGACCGAGACCGGTTCAACTGAGGGCAACTCGCTGCTCGCTGAGGCCATCTATGTCACCATCCCTGTGGACGATTCCGAGATAGAGGAAGGGGAGGACACCGAGTCCCCCTCGTACATGTACAACAACACAAGCTACTGGCTTGATGTAGGTTACGACATCACAAACGCAAGCCTTTTCGCCCTGCCGAATGCGGGCAGTGGGCTTCCCTGGTGGATGTGGCCGCTCATTGGGTTTGGTGTGGTTGTGGCTGCTCTCGGTATGAGGGAGGTAGCAAGACGCTACAACCGCTCGCGGCGGGTAAACGCACTTCGCGGCTCATTGGGAATCCAACACTAAAAAGAACCCATAGCGGATCACCTCATAGGAATCGCCCCGGAGGGCCGCGAAAGCGGCCCTCCGCCCGGCTTCGGCTCTTCGCCCATCTAAAGATCTTATCGCTGACATATCTCTTCATATCACTTACAATTATCACTGACAGTGTTTGTCAAACCGTGAGTGAAGTGTGAGAAAGATGTTCGTCAACGAAATACTTTCCGTTTTGCGCAAGCAAGGGCGCGATGATGCGCGCTATGAAGCGAAGTCATGTACTCATGATCTATCCAAAGACGTATGGGAATCGGTGAGCGCTTTTGCTAACACGAATGGCGGCACATTGCTGCTAGGCGTTGATGAGAGGGATGGCTTTGTGCCTGTGAAGGACTTTCAGGCGGACAGAGTTTGCGATCAGTTCGTTTCAGGCATGGGTGATGGCGGTTCGCCTAGCTGCCTGGCAAATCCGCCCGAGTATCACGTTGAGCGGGCGGCATACGAAGGCGAGGTGGTGCTTGTCGTTCATATTGATGAGCTTCCAATGTCGCAGAAACCTTGCTACATCAAAGCACGCGGTGTGTTGGGAGGCTCCTATAAGCGAATTGACGATAAAGACGTGAGACTGTCTGAAAATGAGGTCTATACGCTTCAATCTGCAACGGTTATCGATCAGTCCGACCGCGAGCTGGTTGATGGTGCTACGGTTGCTGATTTGGACGAAACGGTATATGAGGCGGCGTTCTCCCGCGCATTACAACTCGCCCCTCGCTCCATGCGTGGTGCTCGTGACACATTGGAGCGTTTAAGGCGGCTTAACTTCACTGACAGTCAAGGTTGCGTTATACGTGCAGGGTTGCTTGTTGCCGGGGAGTATCCGCAGCAGTTTTTTCCGAAATTGCACGTTGACGTGGCGGTACATCCGGGAGTCGCCAAGGGTGTTTCGGGTGAACTTCGCTTTCGTGACCGAACAATTTGCGAGGGCACATTGGGCGAGATGATAGAAGACGCCCTAGCTGCCGTAGCCAAGAACTTGCGCCGCCGGTCGGTAGTGCGCGGATTGGGAAGGTTTGATGAGCTAGAGATCCCCGAAATTGTTCTGCGCGAGGCGATTGCGAACGCACTAGTTCATCGTAGCTACAACAAACGCTTTGATGGCGAATCGGTTGCCGTTGATGTGTTTGATGAACGAGTCGAAATCACCAATCCGGGAGGGCTTTGGGGGAAGTCGAAAGACAACCTTGCCGATGGCAGGTCGTGCTGTCGAAACGCTACCATCATGAAGCTGATGTCATTCGTTTCGCCGCCAAGTGGAATAGGGTTTTTGGTTGAAGGCAATGGAACTGGCATTCCGCTCATGATGGCGGAGATGAAAAAGTATCGTCTTGATCCTCCCGAGTTCTATCCGGCAATGGATCATTTCAAAGTGATCCTCAGACGTCCGAATGAAGAGGACAGGCGCGCTGTTGTTGCGACAAAGACTGCTATCGAGGTTTTGCTCCAAAGGGGTGGCGAGATGTCCATTCGGGAGCTTGCCGAGAAAAGCGGTATGTCGATTAGTCAGGCACGTCGGCGGGTGAAAGATCTCATCGAGTGCGGCGTCATTGAAACAACAGCGCCTACAACGAGCAAGAATCGAAAATATCGGCTTGTTTGATTGTCCTGGTCGATTCCGAATCCAACCTTGAATCCAACTTTTTGAAAAACCACTCAAGCGAATGCAAAGGACTACAAACCTCCAAAACGCGCCGCAGGTGGAGATAGGGGTTTTATGAGGGAGCCTTAAACATTGCGACCTAAGGCTGTATTTCGTTCTGATTGTGATGAAATTAAGCGAATTGAAAAGAATCGCTTGGCAATGACGTAGCGTCATTCTTTTGAATGACTACTAAACGAATATAGACAAAAACAGGCCGGAACAACGGGACGGGGTTCGTTTTGGCCTGTTTGACAGCGGATCGTTTTGGTCTATGGAAGGAATTGCATGCTAGGTGTTTTGGTTATGAACACGGGTACCCCTGATTCTCCGACCCCGGATGCAATTAGGCCCTATCTCAAGCAATTTCTTTCCGATCGAAATCTCATAGATCTCCCTCCCGTGCTGTGGCAGCCAATTCTCAACCTGTTTATTCTTCCCCATCGTCCCAAGCGCACAGCACCGCTCTATAAAGGAATCTGGACACCTGAGGGAAGCCCATTCCTGCTGAAATCCCAGTCTTTGTGCGAGGCGCTTGAAGGGCGCCTTGGTGAGCTTGCGGATGAAGGGGTACTTGCTGCAGAAGATGGCGTGCGGGTAGCCCTAGGTATGCGCTATGGTAATCCGTCCGCAGAAGCGGGTCTGCGCAATTTGCGTGATGCGGGGGTCGATACGATAGTGGTTTTGCCCCTGTATCCGCAAAAAACGCGGGCGTGTGCCGTCACATGTTTTCAGGAATTTGATCGCGCGTTCGAGCGAGTGTTCGGGATGCGCCCGGATGCTGCTGTGGAACCAACGGCAAACTCGGAGGGGATAATCGACGGGAAGCCGCCGATTCCGCGCACCGTACGCATCGACCACTATTGGGATGCTCCCGGTTATATCTCGGCGCTTGCCGGTTCCGTTCGAAGATCATGGGACTACACTCCCGGATCTAAGCTCGTAGTGTCGTTTCACTCCATTCCCTTATCACACATTCACGCAGGTGATCCCTACTCCATTCAAACGCTTGGCACCCTTCATGCTCTGGCGGATGAGCTTGACATTCCCCACAGTGATATGTGTCTAACGTATCAGTCTCGTTTTGATGGGCGCAACTGGCTTGGTCCTATGATCGAGCCTGTGTTGTCGCGCCTTGCTCAGGAGAATGTCAAAAACGTTGCCGCGATATGCCCCGGCTTCTCGGTGGATAATCTGGAGTCAATGCATGAGGTTGGCGTGTTGGCGGCGCAGCATTTCAAAGACGAATGCAAGCGTTTTGGTAACGAGGGCGCGCAGTTCTCCTACATTCCTGCTCTTGAAGATGATCCTGCGCTGATTGACGTGCTGGCCCGATTGATTGCCGCCAAGATCTCGGCATAGACATTTGCTCGCAACGGAACTTCGGACGCCCTTCGCTCGTTTCATTTCCTGTACGCTACAATCGGGGCGAATTACTTTTCCTTGAACGTGGAGTGAACCTTATGGCTGATATCAAATTGAGATTTCATAAAGACATGCTCGTTTTTTCGGCTCCCATCGACTACGCGCTTGCGCGCCAGGGTATCGATATGAACCAGGATTACGAGTTCATCAGCCTCATTGAACCTGAGGCAGCGCGGGATGCGTTGCGCTTTGAGGCGCTTGCCGGGGCGCAATGCCTCATCACCGCCACAGAAGGCATCTGTCCGGCCCGTCTTGCCCATATGCGCATGGAGGATCGTATAGGCGATTTTGCCGCTGCCGCCATTGCGTGCGCCAGAGCCAGTACTCCTCAGCACGTCATATGCGAGATAGGTCCGTGTGGGCTTCCGCTCGATCCATCGAGTAAAACCTCGCTCAAACAATCGCAGGATCAATACGAAGCCGCCGCCCGTGCGCTCGGAGTCCGGGGCTTTGATGCCATCCTGCTCAACGGCATGCGCTCTGCTGCCGATATGCGCTGTGCTGTACAAGGGGTCCGTAAGACCTACGATGGCCCGCTTTTCGCATCCCTTGATATGGATTGTACTGAGGCTGGGGCTGTTGAGGATGCAGTGGCGGCCATGATGGGAGATGCAAAACGGGATGCCTCGCGAGCCGATGTAGTTGGTTTTCGCAGCGCCGCCGCACCCGATGTGCTTTGCGAGACGGTGCGCATCATGGCAACCCTGACGGACGCACCTATTTTGGTGCAAATAAGCGTGAAGGCACCCACGGAGGCGGAAAAGAAACGCGTGTCGCTGGGAGCTTCCATAGCGGGCAATCCCTATCCTTTTCCCGATATGCTGGCCGGGGCCTCGCTTGCCTTGCGTTTGGCGGGCGCGCAATTTCTGCGAGCCTGCGGGGAAGCTACACCGGCATATACGGGAGCGCTTTGTGCGGCGATGATGGGTCAAGATTGCATTCGATAGAATCCGTATTTTTTGGCTATAACTCATCTTTTCCGGCAAAGGCTTGCTTGTTGTTTTACAATCGCGAGCTAGGGCGCTATCATCCGCTCTTACCGACTTGGAGTTGTCCGTTCCAGCTTAGGTTGTGTGTATCCGGCGCGCGTGTGATAAAGATGCGGCGGAGGATTTGTGGCCTGAGATGGGCTGTTGCCCTTGTAGCTGTGGCTTGCTCGCCTGCGGTGGGGAAGGGGCGCTTCGGTCTTGTCCTGGAAGGGCTCAAGCGAAGGTTGGTATGGACGACAGAGATTCACATTCCCATGCTCGCACGGATCAGGGTGCGAGTCGTCGCGCTGGTGCGCATCGATCCGCTGCCAGGCAGCGTTCCGCCTCC
>CAZLKG010000109.1:0-5576 GCA_964560045.1 uncultured Slackia sp. | reverse complement strand
ATGCTCTCGGAATGCGAGCGCATCACGGGCACGCGCACGCAGGTGCAGTTCACGCGCAGGTTGGGCAGATGCATGATCTTGCGCCCTTCGTCTTGCATCTTCATTTCCTCAGAGGTGTAGCCCACCTCGTTGAAGCCGCCTATCTGCGGAATCAGGTTGCACGCCAGCTGATAGGCAAAGGCCCTGGGCGCATCCACAGGCTCACCCGATGCGATGCGTGTCATCTGAGTCTCAAGCTCTTGCAATCCAGCTGTTCCGGCCCCCGATGCCGCCTGATAGGTGGATACCACCATGCGCGTGATGCCGCCCAGTTTGTGCAGCGGGTTCACCGCCACAAGCCCGATGATAGTGGCACAGTTGGGGTTGGCAATGATGCCGGAATGCTTGGCGATGTCGGCAGAATTCACCTCGGGCACCACCAGCGGCACATCATCATCAAGACGGTAGGCGCTGGAGTTGTCCACTACCACACAACCCCTCTCGCGCGCTACGGGGATAAAGCGCTGCGCAATGTCGTTTTCTGCCGCACACAGCACGATATCCACACCGTCAAATGCCTCATCGCGAGCCTCTTGTACGGCCACCTCTTCACCGGCAAACTTCACAATCTTGCCTGCGCTGCGAGCCGAAGCCAAGAGCTTCAAATCAGCAATGGGAAACTCTTGTTCATCCAAGCACAGAAGCATCTGCTGGCCCACAGCCCCCGTGGCACCGAGTATGGCGACGTTGTAGTGTTTCATGACTGACCTGGCCTTTCTTTTTCGTTCCCACCCAAGGTACGCAGACCCTAAACACGTGGAGGTCTGCGGACAAATCAGAGGCAGACCCGAAAGCCGCCTCAATCCTGCCCAAAACCGCCTCAAACAAAAGGCACTTCTTCCTGCAAAGCCTCCGCACCCGCAGGATCCAAAGCATCCACGGTGACCACGTTACCCTCCGTATCGACAAAGGCATCGTAGATTACGCGGATGGCGCGTTCGAAATCGTCGTTCTTAACACCCACAATGATGTCAAGTTCTTCGGATCCCTGAGAGATCATGCGGATGTTGACACCCGCACGCCCCAGCTCTCCGAACAAACGACCCGAAATGCCGGAACGGCTCGCCATATTACGACCCACCGTGGCGATGAGTGCCAAGCCTTCTACTACCTTGATCTCATCGGGGCCAAGCTCTCTTTGGATGTCGCTTACCACCGAATAGAGGCAATCTTTCACATCAGCACCCTGTACGACCACGGCAAAGGAATCGATACCCGAGGGTATGTGCTCGACGCTTACGCGGTAGCGCTCAAGAATGGACAGCGCCCGGCGCAGGTAGCCCACCTCGTTGGACATGTGGTTCTGCTTGATGTGGATGGACACAAAATCGCGCTTGCCTGCGATGCCCGTAATGATGGGTTCGGCCAAACCTGGTTCTGTCTCTTCGCTGATGATGGTGCCGGGATCGTCTGGGCTGTTGGTGTTTTTGATGAGCAGAGGAATGCCCGCGTCGCGCACCGGAAAGATTGCCTCTTCGTGCAGTACGCTCGCACCCATGTAGGAAAGTTCGCGCAGCTCAGCATAGGTAATGCGCGATATGGATTTGGGGTTGTCCACGATGCGTGGATCAGCGGTCAAAAAGCCCGAAACATCGGTCCAGTTCTCATACAGATCGGCATTCAAGCACTGCGCAAGAATGGCACCCGTAATGTCGCCGCCTCCACGATCGAGCAGCTTGATCTGTCCGTCGCTGGTGGCACCATAAAAGCCGGGAAGCACAAAGCGTCTGTGGGTACCTATGGCATCGTGTAGCTGAACGGCAGTGCGCTCCATGTCAAGGGTTCCGTCGTAGTGAAACGCCACCACATCAGCCGCATCGACGAAGGGAAATTCCAGATATTCGGCCATGAGGCGGGCGGTGAAATACTCCCCGCGACTCACGATGAACTCAGGGGAGAAATCACCGCGCTTGGTTCTTTCGCGAAAGGATTCGAATTCCTGCTCAATGGGGTACGTAAGCCCCAGATCCTTACCTATCTCACAAAAACGCTCGCCGACGGCACTCAGCAAATCGTCACAGCTCACGTGATACTGCAGATGGGCATTTACCAAATACAGCAGATCGGTTACCTTGCTGTCGCGCCCATCGCGCCTGCCTACCGCTGAGACCACAACGAAGCGGCGCGCCTCATCGGAGCGAATGATTGATTTGACCTTCTTGAACTGTGCGGCTGAACTCACGCTCGAACCGCCAAATTTTGTGATTTTTATCATATCCCGCCCTTTGTGCCCGCCTGCTTCCCGTTTTGAATCATCGCTTCGGCTTTTATGCCCGCATGCACATAAACGATCACATAATACGGTCACACCTTTGAAGTCCGCACGCGATGAATTCCTTGCTCGTGCAGTTTAGTTTGCTACACTCTATCAGAAGGGAACATTCAGGAAAAATGCAGGCTCCCTTCAAGCGTCAAGGAGTAGATGAATGACATCGAAGTACCACAGCACGCGTTCGTATGACCATGAAGTTGAGGCACGGCGCGCAGTTTTGGACGGCCTGGCTCCTGATGGGGGGCTTTATGTGACCGACGCGCTTGATGGGATGCGTATAGATCTGCCTGGACTCATCGAAGCACGGCGCAGCGGCACCTATCTTTCAACCGCGCAAACCGTGCTGGGTACCCTACTTGATGATTATGCACCCGAAGAGATGCGTGGATGCGTGGATGCGGCATACAAAAATACCTTCGGAGACACAGGAAACGTAACACCTGTGGTGGGCGTGGGCAACGATTGGATCTTGGAGCTTTTCTGCGGACCTACAAGCGCTTTCAAAGACATCGCGCTACAGATACTCCCCCACCTCATGAGCCGAGCGGCTTCTGGCGACAACGAGCGCATCATGATCCTTGCCGCCACGAGCGGCGACACGGGCAAGGCGGCGCTCGACGGCTTTTCCGACGTACCTGGAATTGGCATATGCGTGTTCTACCCACAAGGCGGCACAAGCGAGATTCAGCGTCTGCAAATGGTCACGCAGAAGGGCAAGAACGTCGCCGTGGCGGCCGTGCGCGGCAACTTCGATGACGCCCAAAGTGCCGTGAAACGCATCTTTGGTGATGCGGAGCTTGCCGGACGTCTGGCATCACGCTCTATTACCCTTTCGAGCGCCAACTCCATCAATATAGGTCGCCTCGCGCCTCAGGTGGCCTACTCCTTCGATGCCTACGCGCAGCTTGTGATCATGTCTTGGCCGGCTACTATGCCAAGCGCATGGGTCTTCCCGTGCGCAAGCTCATCGTAGCAAGCAACGCGAACAACGTACTCACCGATTTTCTCACCACCGGAACCTACGATCGCAACCGCCCATTCTTCAAGACCATCTCACCCAGTATGGATATCCTCATCTCCTCCAACCTTGAACGTTTGCTCTACTACGAAAGCGAGGGGGACTGTGAGCTGGTAGCCCGCCTTATGGCTGACCTTTCCACCTCTGGACGCTACGAGGTTCCGGATGCACTGCTCGCTCGCATTCGTGAGACCTTCGCCTGCGGCTTCGCAAACGACGATTGTGCACGCGCATCCATCCGCGAGGTATTCAACGAACACGGCTATCTCATGGATCCGCACACCGCCGTGGCATGGCACGTCTCAAAGGACGTGAAAAAGGAACCTGGGGTGGCACGCGTTGTGCTCGCCACGGCAAGTCCCTACAAGTTTTGCCGTGATGTGTGCGATGCCCTAGATATCGAAGTCGAAGGTGACGACTTTTCCTGTATGCGAGCCTTGGAAGTGGCCCAGGCCAACTCCCCTGTGGAAAGACATCGCAACGCTCCGGCGGCTCTAGCCTCGCTGGAAGACGCTCCAATACGTTTCAGCGACGTATTAGATGCCGAGGCCCTAGCCACCTACGTGGAACGAAAAAGCGGTGAACTGCTGTGAGCGTAAAGATAACCGTACCTGCCACCTCGGCCAATATCGGCATCGGCTACGACTGCCTCGGCATGGCCGTGACTCTGTATGCGGACTTCACCTTCGATCGTGCCGATGAGCTTGTCATCACGGGCTGCCCCGAAAAGTTCCGCAACCCCGACAATCTGGTGTATCGCTCGTTTCTAGCCGCGCTCAAGCACTGGGGTGATGCGCCCTTCCCCGTGAGTATCCACATCGATTCGCACATCCCCGTGGCACGTGGCCTGGGATCTTCGTCCACCTGTACGGTGGCCGGAATTATGGGGGCGGCGGCGCTGACCGGGCGCATCGTAAAACGCGCCGAGGCCGTAAGCATCGCCACGATGATAGAGGGACACCCCGACAATGTGGCGCCCGCCATCATGGGATCGCTCGTATGTTCGTTTACCCCCGAAGGAGAACTGCCGCACTGCATCCGCTATGAGGTGAAGCCTGGACTGCATTTTGTCACGGCGATCCCGCCGTACGAAGTCAAGACCGAAGATGCCCGCAAGGTGGTACCGCAAAAGGTATCCTTACACGATGCCGTATGGCAGATGGGACGCATTTCGGGCCTCACGCGCGGGCTTGAAACCGGAGATGCCGAACTCATCGCCGCAGCATGTGAGGATCGCATCCAAGAGCCCTACCGCCGCAAACTGATTCCCGACTACGATGAGGTGCGCCGTATCTGTCTGGAGGGCGAAGCCTTAGCTCTATGGATTTCGGGATCGGGATCAACGCTTATGGCTGCCACCAACGACGACCTAATTGCCGAGAGCCTGCGTGCGCGCCTAGCGCAGCTCTTCCCCACCTTCGAGGTATACGTGCTCGACTGCGACCCCAAAGGCGCGAGAATTCAGCTGCTGTGAGCCGCAGGGCATAAAGATCCGGCTGCCGTAGGCTCACACAGCAAAGCACGCTCTTCCCTTTGAGCGCCCTTGTCCCTCGATCCCTTGACCCTTACTCTCCCTTGACCCTGCGGGCAATGCGATCGGCCACCGAGATGTCCTCGCGGCGATCCTTGCCCCAAAACACTACGGCTATCATCCCCGGACCCACATGGCTTCCAATAACAGGCCCAATGACGCTGTCCAAAAACAGCACCCCTTCATCTTCTTTAGCGATGACCTCGTGTAGGCGCTCCACGTCCTTGGGGCAATCGGCATGACCCGTAACCACACAGCTGGAAGGAGTTTCCTTCGCCGCACGTGAGAAATAGTACTCGGCGAGCTGCTTGATTCCCTTTTTGCGCCCGCGCGCCACTCCCTTGAGCGCAAGCGACCCTTCTGCGTCTATGGTGAGAAGCGGCTTCACATCCAGCTTGGCACCCGCATATGCCACCGTATCGGGAATGCGCCCACCACGGCGCAGCGCCTCTAGATCGTCCACCATGAATAAAGCGTTCACGTAGTTACGCGCTTCCTCAGCCCACGTGACAAGTTCGGAGGCCGAAAGCCCCCTGTCGCGCTGGCGTAGCGCTTCGTATACGAGCAAGGCTTCGGCCACACTTGCCAAACGCGTGTCAACGATGTACAGCTCCATGTCAGGATAGCTTTCCTTTAACTGATCGCGCACAAGGAGCGCCACATTGTAGCTGCCGGAAAGCTGCGAGGAAAAGCACAGATACACCGTGGGCACGCCG
>CAZLKG010000108.1:0-5585 GCA_964560045.1 uncultured Slackia sp. | reverse complement strand
GGACTTGATTTTCTTTCATTTGAACCATCTCCTTATCATCATATTGCTTGCAGCAACAGACACAATCCTGCCTGGGCCGCCGCCATGAGCGGGCACAGCAAAAACGGCCATTGGAGTAGGTGTTCCGGCAGAGCGTAGCTCTTCATCCAAATTTTGAACTCATAGCCGGGATGTCCTTCAGTTCCTGGAATGATGAAACGCTGCTTTGCCATCTTCTGTATCAGCCAGACATCCAGAACGATCAAATCGCAGAAGTTGACGATCATCCACTGGATATATCCCGTCAGAGCCAGACACCAGAATCCTGTTGTCCCGCCCTCCACGGTGCTGATGGCGCCATAGAGCAGGAGTGGCAGCAACTCCCCAAAGCAAATCCAGAGCCAGTAAAACCGGTTTTCGGTCTTTGTCGGCGGCGTTTTCGCCGCCTTGATGATGGCGGGCGGATAGCAGGGAAACATCAGCCGGGGCTTATACAACGCCACCGCCGCGGCGAACAGGTTGAAATAGGCCGCCATGGCGAGCCCGTCTAAGATGGTGCGCGTCCAGTCCACATCCAGCCCCTTCACCTGTGACTAAATCAGATAGTTAGTATAATCTAACTTATCATACACAGGTCGGAGCAACCCAGACACAAGTCGCAGCGGCGCTCGGCGTTGCTAGCGCCAGAATCAGCGAGATCAAAAGATGCGTCCTTGTCGACGAGGTCTTGCTTCAGCAATATCGAGATTGGATCGAAAAGATGCTTTTTGAAGAGAGGTGAAAAACTTTAGGGTTAGTTTAACTTTTGTATCTTATGAGCTGATGTCGCTCTCATCACGGGGCATGGTTTGAAATACAAAAATTTCAATCCCAGGCAGGAGAGAGTAGCCGGCAGGCCAGGAGTACCGCCCGGCAGTACCTAGCGAAGCCTAGACATTGACGACAAATTTTAGGCTGCAAAAGGTGCCACACTAAAGAGCTTCAGTGTCGAGCCAGATCGTGAACGGGCCGTCGTTCACAAGATCAACCTGCATCATCGCTCCGAATAATCCCTTCTCAACCCGTCCCAGATCGGCGCGCACAAGCTCGGTGAAATATTCGTACAACCTTTCAGCTTCTTTAGGTGATCCAGCCTCGACAAACGACGGACGATTACCCTTCTTGCAGTTAGCGTAGAGCGTGAACTGGCTCACCACTAACACCTCTCCGTCCACGTCTGCAAGGCTCAGGTTAGTCTTACCTTCGGCATCCTCAAAGATGCGCAGTTTGGAGATCTTAGACCAGAGCTTTTTTGCCTGATCTTCACCGTCTTGGTGGCTCACACCCAAAAACACCAGAAATCCCTTGCTGATGCTGCCTATGGTGTCGCCCTCCACCGTGACACGTGCCCGGTTCACACGTTGGATGAGTGCCCGCATGTGCTGTGCTCCTGATCTCCCATAAAAGCCGCAACCGTCTGGATAAACGTTTCATTCCATGCCTTTTGCGATGACTCGTTCTCGCCACCGAGACACGATCCATGTCAATTTCCTCGCCGACACGAATGGGGTGTAGCAACCGTCAGTAGACCATGCGCATGGCTTCGCGTACCTCATCAAGTGTTGCCGCAGCTCTCTCGCTTGCACGCTTATTGCCCTCACGTAAAACGTCTTTGATGTAGTCCAGATCGCGTTCAAGCTCGCGTCGGCGCTCGCGGTGTGGGGCAAGAAAAGCGTTCACACTCTCGGTCACGTACTTTTTGAGGGCACCGGATCCGGCATCACCAATCTCTTCGGCAATCTCTTCCTCGGCGCGTCCCGTGCACAGCGCCGCTGTTGTAAGCAGGGCTGAAACACCGGGGCGCGCATCTTTGTCAAACGTGATGCGACGCTCGGCGTCGGTCTGGCTCTTCTTTATCAGCTTGGCTGTCTCCTCTTCGGTGGCACCCAGCATGATGGAATTGCCGTAGCTTTTGGACATTTTGCGCCCGTCCAGGCCGGGGATCTCAATGGCCTCAGAGAGGATTGCATCCGGCTCGGGGAATACCTTGCCATAGCGGTTGTTGAACCGACGCGCAATTTGGCGCGTGATCTCGATATGGGGAAGTTGGTCTTTACCCACAGGCACAATATTGGCTTTGCAGAATAGAATGTCGCAAGCCTGGTGCACCGGGTATGTGAGCAGAAGACCCGTAAGCTCATGGCCGCTTGCCTCCATCTCGGCCTTGACCGTGGGATTGCGCTGGAGTTCGGCTTCACTGACCACACTCAGGAAGGGGAGCATGAGTTGATTACAAGCAGGCACTGCCGAATGGGCGTAGATGATGGTCTTTTCGGGGTCGATACCTGCGGCGATATAGTCCATCACCATGTTGTAGACGTTGTCCTGAATATGCTCAGTGGTATCGCGATCGGTGATCACCTGATAGTCCGCGATGAGAACCATGCACTCAACGCCTGCGTCTTGCATTTGGACGCGGTTCATGATGCTGCCGAAGTAGTGTCCCAAATGCAGACGCCCGGTGGGACGATCGCCGGTAAGCATGCGGTATTTGCCGGGATTTTCAGACAGGTCGGCGCGGATGGCATTGCTTCGCTTGAGGCTGGCTTCAAAACTTCCCTCGTTGGTCATGTGTTTGAACCCTCTCTGGCTGATGAGTCCTTCTTCTTATTCTTCTTTTTTGCGCCAAAGCGCAAAATCATGTAAACGGACGGCATGGTAGCACGATGTGGGTTCTAAGGCGAACAGCTGCTCATCTATGTCAGAAGAATCACCCTAAAAGCACGAGAGGTGTGCGCCCCTAACTTTCCATACCCACTGCCCCCCAAACGTGCAGACTAGATGCAACAGCTGCAGTTGGTGCGTCACGGGGGTTTTGGCAAAGCATTACGGAAGACAGTAAGGATTGCAGGCTTCGGTACCCTCCGGCAGGCTCGGCCCGTGAGTATGATCGGCACGATGTCCGATCTCCACGTTGTCTCAGGGTTTCAGGGTCGGTTTTGGGGTCTCAGGCTCATAACTTAAACGAGGTTGGCTTGTATCAACCATATCAATCCTGCATTACCCCCTCTGCTATAGTACCACCCATGGATTCTCACACCACCATAGAGGGCCGCACACACGCCCAGATAGAAGTTAAGAAGAGCCGCTTCATAGCGCAGCTCTCCCACGTCGAGTCAGAACAAGAAGCTCTTGCGTTTCTCGAAGAGGTTCGCGCCGCAAACCGCATGGCCCGACACAACGTATACGCCTACGTTGTGCGCGAACGAGGAACGAAGGTGCCCGGGCGCACCCGCTACTCCGATGATGGTGAGCCTCAGAAAACCGCCGGGCTTCCCACCCTCGAAGCCATCCAGCATGCAGGACTTACCGATGTGGCCTGCGTGGTAACACGCTACTTCGGCGGCGTGCTTTTAGGAACAGGTGGTCTGGTTCGCGCCTACACCCAGGCGACCCAAGCTGCCATCGCAGCAGCTCAGATTGTGACGATCTGCCGCTGCGTGGATATCTGCATACACACGCCCTACGCCCTCTACGAGCAGGTCGCACGAGCGGCATCCACATGCGGGGCCAAGACCCTCAATACCCACTACGAAAAGGATGTAACCCTTAGTGTGCGCATACCCGAAGCTACCCAAGATCTCCTGCTTGCCAAGCTCTCTGAACTGTTCTGCGGAAAGGAGGACGTAAGAGTGAGCAAGCCTATGGACGCAGCACTTTGATGCCCGACTGTGATGTACGCCAAGCTCGCGAAGCACACCGAGCGGCCTTTGTTTCGGCCTTTGCCCTAGCGAAAGAGGACCTTCCGCGCGTCTGGGGTGCCCTGCTTCGCGGATGAGAGCAACTATCGCGGTATACTCTTACGAAGGGTTTACGGGCCTCTCGCAGAAAAACGCGATCTGCACAGACAGGCCGTCTTAGGGAGAAAGGGTTTCCAATGGAGCAAGAATACACGTTCGAGACCTTCGACGGCGTTGAGCT
This sequence comes from uncultured Slackia sp., assembly GCA_964560045.1. Lineage (GTDB taxonomy): Bacteria > Actinomycetota > Coriobacteriia > Coriobacteriales > Eggerthellaceae > Slackia. Next base: position 1,646 of record CAZLKG010000108.1, on the reverse strand, counting down.
GTACGGCAAGGCTAACACGGTGTCAGAACCGCGTGCAGCGGTAGTGATCGTGCATGGTCTCTGTGAACACCAGGGGCGATACGACTACCTCACCGCCCGACTGAACGCCCAAGGCTATTCGGTCTATCGCTTCGACCACCGTGGTCACGGACGCAGTGGCGGTCAGAAGGTCTACTACGCCTCCTATGACGAAATCGCCCGCGACACCGACGTGGTAGTCGATCATGTCATCGCCGAGAATCCAGAATTACCCCTCTTCATCATCGGTCACAGTATGGGTGGCTATGGCGCAGCGCTTTACGGAACGATGTTTCCCGGCAAAGCCGACGGCTACGTACTTTCCGGTGCATGGACACGCGATGCCAAGGGACTTGGCACAGAGGCCGTTGCCTCAAAGGGCGATGATCTTGACTACATCCCCAACGCGCTCGGCGACGGCGTATGTTCCGATCCCGCCGTCGTTCAAGCCTATGCCGACGATCCTTATGTGAAAAAGGAGATCTCGCTGGGGCTGTTCCGCAACCTGCATACAGGCCATGCGTGGATGAAAGAAAACGCTCTTCGTTTCGTCGATCCCGTGATGATTTTGCACGGAGGTGCTGACGGGCTCGTGGATCCTAAAGACAGCTTGCAGTTTTTCGACGAAATTGCCACAGAGGACAAGAGTCTTTGTATCTATGCCGGTCTGTACCACGAGATCTTCAACGAGTACGACAAGGATGTAGTGATCGAAGACGCGCTCGATTGGCTAAACCTGCATGCCGAACTCGAGTATGAAATCATTGAGGAAGAAGCTGAAGAATAAATCCGGGGCTTCGGGTGAAAACCTTATCTTTCTGCGGTAGATAGAGACCGGAAAGGGGCGATGTCTTATGCAAAGGTCGCCCCTTTCCTCGTAAGCAAGGAACCTTTGCTACTTTTCGGTCTCGTTTTGTATCTCCGCTTCAAATTCTCGATCGATGGCACCTTTGCGGCTGGGGTGGGCAATATCGAGTTCAAAGGGTGCAGGCTTGGTCACCAGACTCACCAGGGGAACGATGACAAGCGAGAGCACCATGGCGATAGCTCCACAATTGATGGGGCTTTCGATGAGGGGCACTCCTGCAAATCCCGCAATCATGTTTCCTGTGGTAAGACCCACACCCACAATGAAACTCGCCCACACCGCCGCGCGACTTATGCGCTTACTGTACAGACCCCATAAAAACGGCCCCAAAAACGCACCGGCCAAAGCGCCCCAGCTGATGGACATGAGCTGGGCGATAAACGTGATGGAACTCTGGTACTGCACGACGGCGATGACAGCTGAAATAGCTACGAACACCACCAACAACCCACGCATACACAGAAGCTGTCCGCGCTCACCGAAGTCCTTCACGATGTTGCCCTTTATCAAATCGAGCGTGAGCGTGGACGACGAGGTGAGTACAAGCGAACTCAGCGTGCTCATAGAGGCCGAGAGAACCAGCACGATCACAAGCCCCACCAATATGTCGGGCAGACCGGACAGCATCGTGGGTATGATGGAATCGTATACGGGTGTGCCGTCCGCCGCGAATTCAACCTGATCGCCAAAGAGACGCCCGAATCCACCGAGGAAGTAGCTCCCTCCCGCTACCACCATAGCGAACAGCGTAGAGATGATA
>CAZLKG010000107.1:3068-5629 GCA_964560045.1 uncultured Slackia sp. | reverse complement strand
GCGCCGGCCTGTCACGTCGGAGGTCGCGAGTTCGAGTCTCGTACATCCCGCCATCAAGCCTTTGAGAGTCCCGCACGGGGCTCTTTTTTGTGGTTCCTGAAACCTCATGAGCGGAAAGATGCGCGAATATATGGTGCAGCCTGATGCTGGAAGACTACCCACAAATCAGATGTTGAGCGAAGACCTCCGTATCTACAGACAGAACCGGCATGTCAACTATGATTCAACAGAACTCGAACAGTAGGCGCTGTTAATAAAGCAACACAAGGGGAGGCATGCATGATCGACTTTAATGAAGAATGGAAGCGCGCTCAACTTTTGCGCGCTCCCCTCAAAGATGCAGCACACTGGACGAAAAAATCGGCCCGGTACGACAGCAGAGATGCAAAAAACGCCTACGCAGAAGCGTTCCTTGAACTTGCCAATGTAGAGTCCGGAGAGACGGTGTTCGACATGGGCTGTGGTACCGGAATTCTGGCCGTGCCGCTTGCACTGGCAGGCCATGAGGTGTACGCCGCCGATTTCAGCGAAGGCATGCTGGGCAAACTCTCCGAAAACATGGCTGCAAACGGCACTCGCTCTATCACACCCATCCATATGAGCTGGGAGGATGACTGGGAAGCATGCGGCATTGTGGAGGGAATGGTCGATGTGGCATTCGCCTCCCGATCGATCGCTGTGGCCGATCTGGAGGCTGCGCTTGGCAAACTCACCGCCGTGGCGCGCCGGCGCTGCTGTATCACGCTTACCACCGGCACCTCCCCCACAGTAGATCCGAACATCCTGCGTGCAATTCAGGTTCCTGTGTCGCCCACGCGCGACTTTGTGTATGCCTTCGGCATCCTGGCACAGCAAGGTTTTGAACCCACGGTTGACTACATCCACTCCACACGCAAGGACACCTTCGACACCCAGGCAGAGGCGCTGGAGGATTTCTCCCGCATGATTGATCTGTCCTGTCCCTCTCTGTCCGGCGAAGAGCGCAAGGCAGCTATAAGACGGCTCGATGCGTGGCTTTCCGAACATATCGTGGATAATCCTGATGCCGGAAAGCCTGACAAAAAGGGTCTGCCTGAGGGACTTTTGTGCCTTGATATGCTGCGAACCGTATCGTGGGCGTTTATAGCCTGGGATACACAGGGCTGCCCGGCGTAAAAAGGACTCGCAAAAGCACTGCGTACACCCTGAAGATGCCCCAAAGGCACGCAAAAGACACCAAGAGATCCCTCAAAAGTGCGCCAGAAGCGCCCGAAAATGCCCAAAGCCGCCCCGAAGACGCACCGACGCGATACCGAACATGCCCTAAGATGGGTTGTCTTCAAAAGATATTCATCATCAAGGATATATACTACGGCGATGCAAAACGACAGGCGACCCAGCCGCCTTGCCCACGGCATAGCTTACGCAACGCCCACGCATGATCGGAGCACCGCACGCATGACGATGGGTGCGGTCGCGCATAACGAAAGAAAGGATCGCACGCATGGCCGAAGCCATACCTTCCATGATCTCCCTTGATGAGGCCCAACGACTCGTTATCTCGCACGTGTCGCTCCTCGGTTGTGAAACCGTTGATCTTCTTGATGCCGCAGGGCGTGTTGCCGCTGCCGATCTCAAAAGCGATATGGACGTCAGTCCCTTCGCTCACGCAGCCATGGATGGCTTTGCCCTGCATGCATCCGACATAGCCAAAGCCTCACCCGAATCACCCGTTGACCTCGACGTTATTGCCGAGATTCCAGCAGGTGGCCACTATGATGGACCAATCGAGTCGGGCCAATGCGTCCGCATTATGACAGGGGCGGCGCTCCCCCATGATGCCGATGCTGTGGTGAAATATGAGATTGTAGACTACCTTGGGAGCGGTGGCATGCCCGGCGAGCGCGTGCGGTTTGCCGCCCCAACCAAGCCCCGCTCCAATATTCGCGAGGCCGGAGAGGAAGCCAAAGAGGGCGAAATTGTGGTACATGCGGGCGAGATCATCAAATCCGCCGGTGTGGGCTTTCTTGCGGGCTGCGGTGTCACGAAAGTGCCCGTATATCGCCGCCCCCGCGTCGCAATTATCTCGATTGGCAGCGAACTTGTACCACCCTCCGAGCGGCCAAATATCGGATGCATTCGCAACTCAAACGGATACGCCCTTGCAGCCTGCGCTCGCGAGGCGGGTGCTGAGGCGGTTATGCTTCCCATCGTTGCCGATGACCCGGAAGCACTCACGAAAACCGTGGAAAATGCTAGCGCCCAATACGACTTTGTGGTGACCTCGGGCGGGGCCTCCAATGGGGATTTCGACTTCATCAAGCCCGTGGTCGAAAAACTCGGCACGCTTTTCATAACCACGGTAAACATGCGACCCGGTAAGGCGCAGACCTTCGGCATCGTAAATAACACCCCGGTGTTCGGGCTTGCAGGCAATCCCGCCGCTGCCTATATGGGCTTTGAGATGATTGTGCGCCCCGCCCTGCTTGTTATGCAGGGGCACACCCAACTAGAGCGCCCCCATGTGCTCGCCCGCCTCACCCAGGACAAGAAAAAAAAGGATCCGAGACGCCTCTTCGTAC
>CAZLKG010000107.1:0-3058 GCA_964560045.1 uncultured Slackia sp. | reverse complement strand
GCGCAGAAGACGGGGTGTTAGATGTGACCCCCGCAGCCAACCAAAGTTCGGGCCTGTTCGGAGTGATCCAGCGCAGCAACTGCGTTGCCATTATGCCCGAGGGCGAGCAATACGCGCGCAAGGGCGACTTTGTGGAATGCATCCTTCTTGATGTGATGGAAGGGACGGTGCTGTAATGGCCCACGAACACAAGCATGCGCATGAAGAACCCCAGCCCATCTTCGCAATACTCACCTGCTCAGATACGCGCTCAAAAAAAGAGGACACGGCCGGAGCTGCCCTTGAAGAATTGATTGCAGAACGCGGATGGGTCTGTTTTGAGCGAGCGGTAGTGAAAGACGATCGTACCCGCATCGCTTCCGAGATTGCACGCCTCGCTGATATTCCCGACGTTGACGTGGTTCTTACCTGTGGGGGTAGCGGGCTTTCACCACACGACGTGACGCCTGAGGCAACGCGCGACGTATGCGAGCGCGAAGTACCCGGCATCGCCGAGGGCATGCGCGCCTACAGCAGAGCCATAACCCCACGAGCAATGCTTTCCCGCGCGCTGTGCATGCAGCGCAAAAGCACGCTCGTAATCAATCTGCCCGGAAGCGAGAAGGCTGCACGAGAAAACTGGGAAAGCATTGCCGATGTGCTCCCGCACGCTGTCTCGATGATGGCAGGGGCCGGACACTAAGCGCAGGTGTGCTCCTGACGTGCGAGGTGACTACACGCGCTGCCACAGCCCCGTTTTGCCTCCATCCTTTTTAAGCAGTCGCAGGCCTGTGATCTCCATGCCGCGATCAACCGCCTTGCACATGTCATAGACGGTCAAACACGCCACGCTGGCTGCCGTCAGCGCTTCCATCTCTATGCCCGTCTTCCCGGTTACACCGCAGGTGGTAGTCACCTGTATTCCAACGCGCCCATCTTTTCGCATGCCCTCAAACACCGGCACACAATCTACCTTAGCCTTGGTGATATTGAGGGGATGACACATAGGGATAAGTTCGCTGGTCTTTTTTGCTGCCATCACACCCGCAACGCGCGCGCACGCCAAAACATCACCTTTGGCTGCACGTCCCTCAACAACCAAGTCGAGCGTTTCACGGCGCATGGAGATGAAGCCTTCGGCAATGGCTATGCGCTCTGTGTCGGGCTTGGCCGACACATCCACCATGCGCACCTCTCCCTTCTCATCAATGTGAGTGAGCTGTTCCATACAAACCTCCCTAAAGCACCATGAAGCCCGTGAGACACAAAAGCCTATCCCCCAATAGCGTTCATACCTCGCTCAGTTCCCACCCGATCATGATGCGCGTCAGGCTTGGAGTTCAGGGCTGCTAGGATGACCGCACGGACATCATCATCTGTTCCGGTGCGCAAAACACTGCGCACGGCGTATTCGTTATCGCTGAAGAGGCAGGGTCTAATCTTTCCATCGGCAGTCAGTCGAAGTCTGTTGCACTCACCGCAGAAATGACGTGACAGCGGGGCGATAAAGCCAACGGTGCCCTGGGCACCATCAAACTCATAGTATCGCGCCGGACCCCAGCCCTTGGGGGTGTGCCGAAGAGCCGGTTTCAGGCGGCCAATCCCCTGCTCTTTGGCCTCGCGCGAGATGCGTTCCAAAAGCTCATCGCTGGGGATAACGTCTTTAGGACCCCATCCGGTACCATCAACGCCCGCAGAGTCGCCCACCGGCATGTACTCGATGAAGCGCACATGCAGCGGGCGGTCAAGGGTGAGCTTGGCAAACGCGAGAACGTCTTGATCAAGGCTGCGCACCGTGACCACGTTTATCTTCACGGGATCAAATCCTGCATCAAGCGCTGCAGCGATGCCCGCTATAGCATCGGCAAGGTTACCCCGCCGCGTGATGAAGCGATATTGTTCGGCATCAAGGGTATCCAGCGAAATGTTCACGCGCGAGAGTCCGGCTTCTTTAAGCTCGGAAGCCATCTTGGGCAGAAGAATGGCGTTGGTGGTTAAGGCCACGCTTTCGATACCTGACGTGTTAGAGATGGCGTGCACGAGTCCTGTCACGCCCTTGCGAACAAGAGGCTCGCCGCCGGTCAGGCGAATGCGCGAGATTCCCATGCCCGCCGCGATACGCACAAAGCGTTCAATTTCTTCCAACCTGAGAATGTCATCGTGCGAAAGAGAGCATACGCCCTCTTCGGGCATACAGTATATGCAGCGCAGATTGCAGCGATCGGTGAGCGAAATGCGCAGATAGTCAATGGTGCGACCGTGAGAATCCTTCATGCAGCCCCCCTTCAAAGGCTCCACAATCGTACCACGAAGAGGGAGGAAGCGGGATACTCTCCGAAACCCTCCGAAAATCGCATGTTTGAAACAGGCGACCCCGCCGCCAAGCGCCCGACTGCCCGAATGTCCGGGTGCCCACCAAGCGCTCGGGCGCCCGAATACCCAGCTGCCCAAGTGCCTGGGTGTCCGGGTGTCCGGGCAAAACTAGGTACTGAAGGCTTGCGAGCGCTGAGAAGCCCTAGTGCGTCACCAGATAGACCGCATCGGGCGGAATGTGGATATAGAGCTCTTCGCCCTCCTTGGGAAGCTCACTTTCAGGGACTTTGAGTTTGTCCACGCGCCACTGAATATGAGTGCGCAAAAACCTCATCGCCTCATCCTCATCAGGCACCTCATACGAGGCGCGGAGAAGATCCTCGGGCTCCAAAAACCCCAGCATGACCGTACGCTCAAAGCGCGAATCACTCACGCGGTCAGCTCGCATTCGATACGCGTTCTCACCGGGACCGCTCGCACGCTGCAAATAAAATGCACGCACACCGAAATAGCGCACATCTCGCGGCACGGGAGGCGCACATTTTACGCGAATGCCCCATTGCGGAAGAGACACCATTGAGGAATCCACGTATTCAGCCTGCGTGGTGTTTTTACAACCTGAGAGCTTGATAGCGGCAAGGGATCCGGGATTGCTGACGATATCCTGGTTCGACCCGATTTCATCAATATGTCCGGCCTCCACCACAGCTATGCGGTCGCAGAAGCGAAACGCCTCATCCATGTCGTGGCTCACGTAGAGTACGGT
>CAZLKG010000106.1:0-5652 GCA_964560045.1 uncultured Slackia sp. | reverse complement strand
TGCCAGTAATAAAAGCACCTCACTCTCACGCGGCGTCAAGCCGCATGCCTCCGCGATGCGCTCACAGTTTTCCTCAACTGTCGTGTTTGCGGGGTTTGGGGGCAAAGGCTTGTAGAGCTTGGCAAAATCGATGGGGCCAAATACAAGCGTCCCAACCACTATGATGATGCACGCGCCGCAACAAAACGCGATATGACTTGTACTATTGGCCAAAAAGCCATTCGAAATGAGCCAATACACTAACGCTGAGGCGATAGTGGTGCCAAGACGCATCCCAAATACCCCCAGCCCAAAACACAGCGCAACCGGTTGGCGAGTGCGAAATGCTATATCGGTCGTAGTTATCATCACCAAGATATCGACGTTGTAAATGGCAAGCAATACAAGCCCGTGACCCACAAACAGAAATTCCGGGCTTAGAAGCGACAAAAGAATGAGTCCGATGGTAAACGCCGGAAGGATGGGGCGAAACAGCGTGACGGTTTTATCCTTTGGCTGAAAGATGATCATGTACAGAACCAACATCAAAAAGCCTGTACCCGCAATAAAAAGGGACTGGGACATGATGTCTTCGGAGAGAAGACCGGAAACGTTAAGATAGCGTTGCGTGAATCCGTGAACCGCGCCAACAGAAACAAGCGTAATGGCGATGCGCAAGATCGGAATCGACTCGATACTTGAATCGATCTGAGAAGGAGCCCTCTTTTTCTCATTCCTCGAAGACCACAGAATGACAGTTGACAGGATTGGAAGGAGGCACACCACTAGGCTTCCGACGGCGGAAGGCAGAGCTCTCACGGCAAAATAGATGGCAAACGCAAATGCGTACGAAGCGTATAGATGTTGGCAAACCCGATCCGTTGCCAATCTTGACCAGAGCTCACCCCACATGATGAGAAGAAAAGCATTGCCCAATGAAAACAGCACAACCCCCACGAAGAAGAGTGGGTGGAGCAATCCTGAATACAGAAACATGTTGAAAACGACGAAACAAAACGATCCGAGTGAGGCAAGCGCTGCCGTGATCGGATAGAACACAGGGTTCGCTCCGAAAACGCCAAAGCGTCTGCTCGCAAGCACGACAAGAAGATATGATGCCGTTGTTGCGATGGTGATGAGAAAAAAGGCATTGAACAGTTGACCGGGCTGAGAGCGCTGTGGCAGCACAATATCGGTACACATGGCAAGCATCCACCACGCTTGCCAAAAGGCAAACCCGAACAGGCGAAACGACACGTTCCTTTTGCAGTCGAAAGCGGCCTCAATGTGAGCGAGCTTTTGCATCTTTCGACCCCCTCAGGGCTTATCCCCTCGCTCGTTTCCGCCTTAAAAGATCGATACAGCCGAATCCGTCAGGGACTTCCTCGCATCGCATAGCTTGGGAAGTGCACGTTCGGTGAGGGGATTGTATGCTAGTGAAGCAGAAAGTCCGTGGCACCTTTCGTGCCATTTTATCCTTTTAATCTCATAACAGACCGTTTCGTACGTATTTACGGTCGCATAATTCTTGTATCAGTGCATGAGGTCTCGGTTTTTCCGAAGCTGAAGTGTTAATTGGATACAAGGAGGATTCATGAGTAAGGAGTTGACGCGTAGGGGATTTTTGACGGGTGCTGCAGCGACCGGAGCCGCAGTCGCAGCATTGGGCATGAATGGTTGCTCACCAAGCAGCGAAACCGGTGATGCAACGAGTAGCGCCACAGATGCCGAAGGCAGTACCTCATGGTCTTGGGAGACTGTCCCTGATCCTATCGACGACGCCGACATCGTAGAAACCATCGAATCGGATATCGTCATCATCGGTGCTGGCATTGCCGGCGTGACGTGCGCCTGCCGCGCGACCGAACTCGGTGCGAGCGTAACCGTGATCGAGAAGATGTCTTTCCCCAGCAGTCGCGGCGGTCATTACGCAGCATACCAAAGCCAGGCGATGACCGACGCCGGCATCGTCAACGACTCCAAAGAAGAGATCGTAGAGGAATGGCTGCGCTTTTCGGGGAACCGCAACAGCGTAGAGCTCGCATGGCTTTTCATGGATCGCTCGAGCGAGGTCATGAACTGGCTTGATGATTTGTCAGGCGACCAACTCAACATCATCCCCATCTACACCCACTATGTAGGACCTCTGTACTACGAGCATCTCGGCACGCACGTCATTCGCGGTGAGTTCGAAGACAACTCCAACAACATCAACGCGCCTGTCTATTTCATGTGGCAGACAGCAGAAAGTCAAGGTGCCCAGTTTGTATTCGAGACGACGGCCGAACAGCTTGTCATGGAGGGAGACCGTGTTACTGCCGTAGTCGCGCAAGACGCAGACGGCTACAAAAAATACGTGGGAACCAAGGCCGTTGTCCTTGCCACAGGTGACATATCAGGCAATACCGAAATGATCCAGGCTTATGGAGACCCCTTGGGTCTCAAGCCCGCCGCAAGTGCCTACACTCCCGAAGGTGCAAACACTGGCGACGGTCACAAGATGGGCATGTGGGTCGGAGCGAAAATGCAGGAATACCCCATCGTGACCATGATCCATCTTGTCCGTTACTGCAGTCTGTGCTTTGGATTCCTGCATGTCAACAGCGAAGGCTCGCGCTTCATGAACGAAGACACCTGGATCCAGGCTAAATCGATCCGCGTTCTTGAGCAACCGGGCGATGATTATGCATGGAGTGTTTTTGACTCCAACTGGCAGGACGATGTTGCTGCGTCCATCCCATATGGCGGCGGCCAGTTCTGGGACGACATGTCCCGCACGGATGAGACGTGGACGCCTGATTCTGCAACCTCCATCATCGAAGAAGCTATTGAATCAGGCAACGGATATACAGCTGATACCCTGGAAGAGCTTGCGGAGATGATGGGCGTAGATGTCGATGTCTTTTTGGCCGAAGTTGAAAACTACAACGCCATGTATGAGGCCGGCGAGGATACTCAGTTCCACAAGCGCGCAGAACTTTTGACATCCATCTCAGAGCCGCCGTTCTATGCACTCAAGTTCGGCCCGTCTCTGCTTACGATGCCAGGCGGTCTCGAAGTGAACGTCAATTTGCAGGTTCTTGACGAGAACGAAGAAGTCATAGAGGGCTTGTATGCAATCGGAAACGTCTCAGGCGGAAGGTATGCGGTTGACTACCCCGTGTTCATCAATGGCAACAGTCACGGATCTGCGATGACATGGGGATACGTTGCAGCTGAGAACATCGTCAACAGCTAAGCGGTTAAATCCGCGCACAAAGGAACCCCTCCTTATGAGCAGGGATGCTGCCCTTTGGGTGCATCCCTGCTTTCTTTTCGAAAGGTCACCGCTTGTATGATGCCTGCGCTACATCCGCTGCGGTGTGGATATCCCTAAAATGCCCAGCGTGATGGCAGCTACAATGCGCGTTGCATCGCACAGCGCTAAGCGCGCCCTTTTGAGACCTTCGTCTTGCGCCTTGAGCACCGGACACTTCGTATAGAACTGATGAAACAGTGCGGCCAGTTCCTGCGCATAGTGCGTCAGGCGGAATGGCGCGCGATCGCGGGCAGCAAGAGCCACAAGATCGCCGAACTCGCCGATCTTTCGCATGAGCACAATTTCTAAAGGATCGACAAGAACGCTCAAATCTACATTGGCAGGAATACACTCGGCGGCAACCGCATCCATATCGAGACTGTCCTCGCCCGAATGACCCACTGCATCGCGCAGCAGTTTACAGATCCGCGCATGCGCGTACTGCACGTAATACACCGGATTGGAAGCATCTTGTTTCTTCGCTTCTTCGATATCGAAATCGATAGGCTGTTCGGTGGAGCGGCTGAGCATGTAATAGCGTGTGGCATCGACGCCTACCTCATCGATAAGCTCCTCAAAAGTTATCATCTCGCCGGTTCGCTTGGACATACGCACAGGCTTGCCATCGCGGAAAAGATTAACGAGCTGCCCCAGAATGACCTCAAGTGCTCCGGGATGCCCCATGGCGGCTAGCACTGCGGACACGCGAGCAATGTACCCATGGTGATCGGCGCCCCAGATATCGATGAGCACGTCAAAGCCGCGCATTTTCTTCATGTAGTGATACGCCACATCGGAGGCGAAATAGGTGTAGTCACCATCGGCCTTGCGAACCACGCGATCCTTCTCATCACCGTAATGAGAGGAGCGAAACCACACAGCTCCGTCTTTCTCATACAGATCACCTTTAGCACGAAGCTCACCCATGCAGAAATCAAAGGGGCTTTTGCCGCCGAACTCATCGGATGGTTGATATATTTCGCGCTCGGACTGCCACCGCTCGAAATGATTGCCAAACCGCGTAGTGATGTCACCAAAAATCTCCATGATAGAGGCATAACCGAACTCACGAAACTCGATCATGCGCGCTTCGGGATCGGCTTCGAGCCATGCATCACCGTCTCGATCGATGATTGCCTGGGCGATATCGTTCACGTACAAGCCGTTATAGCCGCCCTCGGGCACCTGAGCCTCCACGCCAAACTGCTGAAGGTAGCGGGCAGCGATGGAGTATCCGAACTTGTCCATCTGAACGCCATGGTCGTTGACATAGAATTCCTCAAAGACATCGTAGCCCGCATGGCGCATCAAATTGGCCATGGCGGAACCCAACGCAGCCCAGCGGCCGTGACCCACATGCATGGGGCCGGTAGGATTGGCGGAAATGTACTCAATATTTACTCTGCACGGGCCGTCCGCCGGAATACCTTTCCCATACTCGGTCTTTTCGAGACGAACCTTGGCCACGACATCCTGCAACGCGCTGTCTTTAAGATAGAAGTTTATGAAGCCGGGACCGGCAACCTCAACCTTTTCAACGCAGTCACTCTCAGGAAGATGACAGACGATGGCCTGGGCGATTTCGCGGGGGTTTTTCTTCGCGGCCCTCGCGCAACGCATCGCAACCGTACATGCCCAGTCACCATGCGCCGTATCACGCGGACGCTCAAAGGCGATTTCAGGCTTCTCTTCCAAGGAGAAAGCACCGGATTGAAGGGCGGCATCCAGGGCAGTGTCAACAAGGCACGTCAATTCTTCACGAGGCTGCATAGACTCCATCCTTTACGCATTCAATGTCGCATGGCAAATAGCGCTCAGAGAGCAGAGACGAAGGATACACCACGCAGACGATGGGGAGCTTTTCTGCATACGAATTGAGCAGGACACCGTAGGCGGGGTTGAGTTCCATCGCGTCAGCAACAAGGCAAGAGAACCAAATGAAAGGACACCGTAATCCGGCGCAAAGCTATTTCCGAAGCACGTTCAGCGCGCAACGATATCCCCCGCTTCCGTGATTCAAAGCCTTAGAAACACGAGCGATCGTAGTGGCTGAGGCACCGGTGGCCTCAGCAATGGCGGTATAAGGCTTGCCCTCATCCAACAGGTGAGCCACTGAAAGACGTTGAGAGATTTCTCTGATTTCACGAACGGTAAGGAGATCTTCAAACAGCGTGTAGAGAACATCTTTGTCTGAAATCGAAGAAAAGACTTCGAGTAGGTTCTCCACCTCTGGCGTGCGCATGCCGCCCATATCCACCCGCTTCCGCACGAGTTTGCGCAGAAAGACACCCGTCCAAACGCGCTGCAGGCGAGTCGACGCTTTTAAGTCAGAAAAAGAAAAAACCGCCCGCAGGCGAGGGTGCCTTAAAAAGGCG
>CAZLKG010000105.1:0-5750 GCA_964560045.1 uncultured Slackia sp. | reverse complement strand
GATGGACGATTCCCAGCGCACAAGCTGCCTCGAGGCCTGGCACAAAGCCGTCACCCGCGTCATGCGCTAATTCGGCATCTCTGCTCTGACAGGCGTGGCCGCAGGGCGCTCTGTCAGCGCGACCAGTACTCCAGCCAGAACAGCATGACGCCCACGAAAGGCTCCTTCACCTCGGCAGTCTCAAGGCGTACCTTAAGGCTTTTGAGTTTTTTGCGAGCAAAGTCCTGCTTGGCTTTATGGGTTTTGGGGTTGCGTTTCTCTATTGCCTTTACCATAGACTCATAGACGCGCTGACGGTTTTGCGGAAGATGCGCCGCGCGGCAATTGAGGTTCAGCGTTATACAAAGGTCGTCATTGAATTTGGAATCGGTTGAGCTGATCTCGCCATCGCGACGGTAGCGTATCGTGTCCACGTGTGCCGGTAAGGTTGGGTCAATCGAAATGAGCTCGTTTCCCTTGTGCGTGTCGCAGGTCAGGTTCTCGCGTCGTGTGCGCACGCGCTCGTTCTCGGTTTCGCCCGTCAAGTCACGAGTCTTACCCTCACGGGTAGGCGTGCCGCCCGTGCACGTTACCAGCATGTTGGTGAAGGCAACGGTCTGTTCGGGATGACCCTCTTCCAGCGATCTTGCCTGGGGATATACGTGTTCAAGTTTGGCCTCCCGCACATCTTGTATCCGCCTCATGCAGTATGCACAGAGGTGGCCTTGGCGTTCGAGAAGCTCTTTTTTGATGGCGTCCTTTGTTGGGGTCGAAAGGTTTTCGTATGTCCTCTGCTCGGAACGGAGTTGTTGAATCTCTTGAGTCAGCTCATGGGGAGGATTGCCGCGCTTGATTACTATCATCGCCCCTCCCTTTAGAGTCGTTCCAAGAAGAGGGCGCTTCGCGCGGCAACAAGATCGGGGTTATTCGGTCCGATTTGACCTTCTAGTTTATCAAGGATGCATTCCGCCTCGTCAAAGCGCTCCTTATCGAAGAGAGTGTCGAACTCCCTGAGAAGCCTCACGACTTCGGGTTGGCGGTCTTTGGTTCCCATGATGCCGGTCAGCACATCGTTTGCGCTCAATCCCCAGCTTTCACACTGGGGAGCAAGTCCCTCTTCTTCTCCAAGGATGCGCACTTGACTTGCTGGCACCGAGGAAATGACCAGGGGGGCATGTGAGGTCACGATAAACTGCACGTTGGGAAACATTTTATTCAGGTCTTTCAAAATGCGGGCCTGCCAAAGCGGATGAAGGTGCAGGTCTATTTCGTCAATGAGCACTACGCCTGGGGTCTTGAGGACATCGGATCCGCATGCCGGGTTCAGCAGCGCCATTCGATAGGCGATGTCTGCCACCATGCAGAGCACCGTGCGGTACCCATCGCTGAACAGGCTCAGGGGGAGTCTCTGTATGCTTCCGTCGTTCATTTCGGCCTCAATGTCGAGGTCATTGATGTCGAGGTTGTAGGTCACCTTAGTCTGGATGCAGCCGGAAATGGCCTTATAGAATTCTTCGACGGCCTTACGCACTGCAGTAAAGAGAGGGCTTGGTGGTTGAGGGTTGAGGCTGGTAGCGCGCTGCACGTCCTGTGCGGTCATCTTGTAGAACCACTCGAGCATTCGTTTGTAGTTGGTGTGTGCATCAAGCGCCCCACGATAACCTTCTAGGCGGTTAAACGTTGTGCCCGGAGCAGGCAATGCCTTCTTGTCATCTTCGTGAAAGCGTCCCGTTCCGTAGGAGACAACAAGCGGCAGTACAAGGGCTGCGTCACCGTCCTGAACACGGTTGCGACAATCCCAGGCAAGGCGGTATAGCTCGTTACTTTCGTCTTTATAAGCGAAGTCGTCGGAAGACTTGAGGGTGCGTTCCCAGGTAATCGAATCTCCGTCGTCTTTGTCCGCATGCCCTACGGCCCCAACGGAAACGGGATACTGCGCTTGTTGTTCGATTATTCCCTCTATCTCAATCTGACAGAGGCGTGCATCGGATGGAGAGATGGGGCGTTTTGTCTCCAAGTGCAGAGGATGGACAAATGACGAGAGGGCCACGCACGCGGCGTCAAGAACTGCGGACTTACCTGCGCCGTTGCTCCCAACAAGCACGGTTATGCGCTCGTTAAAGTCGATAGAGAAGTATTCGAACTTACGAAAGTTCGTGAGTTTTAACTCGTCGAGTCGCAGCGTGCATACCATGTTTTCCTCCCGCGAACAGGCCGACTTCGTTGTGAGAATCGGCACAGCTGCTCGAGCCCCTGCATTGTAGCGCATCATCATAAGGCGCAAGCATTCAAGGCAGGTCGCCATGGTCACGTAGGCAAGGAAGTTGCCGCGCAGCGAGCGGACGACCTTGCTCGTGGCCGCTCAACATCAGGACATCCCCCATCGCCTGAAGAAACAGGCGCACAGTCTAGAGAGGGGCGGGTGCGGCTTTCGGTGCTGCTTGTTCTTGGGTATGATGCGGCGGTACGTGGGTCGTATTAATCGAAAGGACGTGCGATGAAACTCTCCATCGGAAGCGATCATGCGGGCTTTGTGCAGAAAAAGGAGCTGATAGAACATCTTAAGGCGGCCGGGCACGAGGTTATTGATCGCGGCCCTGACAGCGCCAGCCGCGTGGATTATCCCGACTACGCCGCCGCCGTGGCGCACGATGTATCCGACGGCACCGCCGATCGCGGCGTGCTGATTTGCGGCACCGGCATCGGCATGGCCATGGCGGCCGACAAGGTGGTAGGCATTCGCGCCGCCAATATCACCACTGTGGAGTTCGCCGAGCTTGCCCGCCAGCATAACGATATCAACCTGATTACACTTTCCGGACGTTATGTTGACTTGGACACCAACAAGCAGATCGTGGACACCTTCCTTACCACCAAGTTTGAAGGTGGCCGTCACGTCATGCGCGTCGCCAAGGTCATGCGGATGGATGCCGACAAAAGCGGCATCTCCGTCGACGCTAACGGCAACGTGGTGCGCAGATAGAACGTACGTTCAATGCGGTTCGCCACGTCTTTTCGCGTCAGACGAGTCTTTTGGCACGGTGTGCTTTTACTCTGCAGCCGCTTTTGTGCGGCCTGAGTGTTCTGGCAGGTGCTACGATGCCAACTCGTGCCGATTCAGTGATAGGAGTGCCCATGCCCTTCACCTACCTTTCTCAGACCGATCCTGCCGTCGCCTCTGCAATCTCCGCCGAGCTTTCCCGCCAGCGGGACTCCATTGAGCTTATCGCTTCGGAGAACTTCACCAGCACCGCCGTGATGGAAGCGGTGGGAAGCGTCCTCACCAACAAATACGCCGAGGGATATCCGTCCAAGCGCTATTACGGTGGCTGCGAGAAGGTCGATATAGCGGAGAATCTTGCGCGCGATCGCGCCAAGGAACTATTTGATGCCAACTTTGCGAACGTCCAGTCGCATTGCGGTGCCAACGCCAACTTGGCTGCCTATTTCGCCCTCATCAAGCCGGGTGATGTGGTGCTTGGTATGAGCCTGGATAACGGAGGCCATCTCACGCACGGATCGCCGGTCAACTTCAGCGGCAAACTGTATGAGTTTCACGGCTATGGCCTCACCGAGGACGAAACCATCGACTACGACACAATGGAGCGCATGGCCAATGAGCTGCGTCCCAAACTCATCGTAGGTGGTGCCAGCGCCTACCCGCGCATCATTGACTTTGAGCGCATGGCCGCCATCGCTCACAGCGTGGGTGCGTACTTCATGGTGGATATGGCTCATATTGCGGGTCTGGTTGCCACGGGTGCACATCCCAGTCCCGTTCCGCATGCCGATGTGGTCACCTCTACAACACACAAGACCCTGCGCGGTCCTCGCGGGGGCCTCATTCTTTGCAATGACGAGGAAATCGCTAAAAAGGTAGACAAAGCGGTATTTCCCGGAAGTCAGGGCGGCCCGCTCATGCATGTTATCGCGGGAAAGGCGGTGGCGTTTGGCGAAGCCCTGAGGCCCGAGTTCAAGGATTACATCACGCGTGTGGTTGAGAACTGTGCTGCAATGGCGGAGGGCCTGACTGCAGGCGGCCTGCGCCTGGTATCGGGCGGCACAGACAATCATCTATGCCTTGTTGACCTCACTCCCGCCGATGTGACCGGCAAAGATGCCGAGAAGCTGCTTGAAAGCGTGGGCATTACGGTGAACAAAAATACCATTCCCAACGAACCGCGCAGTCCGTTTGTGACCAGCGGTATTCGTGTGGGATCGGCCGCTGCCACTACGCGTGGCTTAAACGCGTCCGAGTTTCGCCGCATAGGTGAGCTTATCGCTGAGGTGGTGTTCGCTCAGGGTGATGAGAAAAAGTTTGCCGCTATTGCCGAAGAGGTGCGCGGTATCTTGGATACTCATCCTCTATACCCGACGTATGATTTCTGAGAAGTGGTTTGAGGAGTACGAATCGAAAGCCTATCGCGAGGGTGATAAGCAATGCGTGATATCCGTCGCCCGAGTTGGGATCAGTACTTCATGCACCTTGCATTCGAGGTATCCAAGCGCGCTACCTGTCTGCGTCGCGCAGTTGGAGCGATCATCGTGAAAGATCGACGCATCCTTGCCACAGGTTACAACGGTGTGCCGTCAGGTTTGCGCCATTGCGATGAGACGGGTTGTCTGCGCGAGCAGCTGGGTGTGCCCTCGGGTCAGCGTCATGAGATCTGTCGAGGCCTGCATGCTGAACAAAACGCCATCATTCAGGCCGCGCGTTATGGCATCGATATTGAGGGATCATCCATATACATAACCACCGAGCCGTGTGTGGTGTGCGCCAAGATGCTCATCAATGCGGGCATTAAAGAGATAGTGTTTGCGCAGGGCTACCCCGACGCGCTTTCCGAAGAGCTCCTAGGCGAAACCGACATCGTTGTCCGACGCATGGAGTGCGCCGATGGCACAGAATGACCTCTTCGTCTCCGAGGTTTTTGCCTGATCCAAGAGGTGGTGGGGAAGGTGTATGCAGTCGCTTTCCTCCCCTCGCACCCAGAGAAAGTGCGAGACGTGTGGCGTGGAGCTTCGCGGCGAAATGTTCCTCCCGTTGCGCCCAAAGAAAGCGCAGATGCAACGTTGCTGGTTTAAGCCCTCAAGATTCACTCCGCTTGCGCGAAATTTCCAGCTTTTCAGTACATCTCAGTTTCTACCTTGGCAATTTTTGCTAGCATACGACGCGTTTGCCGGCCCTGCCGGTGTGCGCATGCCACGGATGCTGCGAACGAGGAAGGTGACCGGCGCCATATGATCGTAGGATTAGGAATTCTGAGCGGAGTTCTTGGATTCCTTCCCTTTTATTTTTCATTGAAGCTACTTCGGCGATCCGCCACTATAGCGCCCATCTCTATTGGCATATACGGATTGGGAGGCGCTTTGATCTCCCTGTTCATATTGATGGGGGCGCTCATCGCCTGTGCGGTATTGGCGCGTGACTCGATTTTGCCTTTTGCTCTATTTGAAATCGTGGTGTTTTTGGGCTGCACTATCGTGTATGTCATCTACAAAAATATGCTTGCCAAACGTAAGTCATGGAAAAAAGGGAATGTCGGCTAAGAAAGGAAACTCATGGGCGAAGCTCTCAATACGTTCATAGAAGAGGCGCAGGGCCTCGCGGGTGAATTTGATTCGCATACTGTTTTCAGTATTGGCGGATGGGATGTAACGCAGTATGTGGTCTGGCTGTTCATTGCGCTGATCGTTACGATTGTTCTAGTGCTTGTTGCCGCAAAAAAAGTGCAGATGATTCCTACCAATAAGTTTTCCAACCTGGTGGA
>CAZLKG010000104.1:0-5783 GCA_964560045.1 uncultured Slackia sp. | reverse complement strand
TGCAAAAACGAAACTGGTTACGCATGAGCGCCAACGCGCCACACATAGAAATAAGCACCTACTTCCCTTTCGTAGTCTTCAGTGCTTCTGCCATCTTGTCGAGCGAGACGTCAGAAAAGCCCTCCGAATACGCGCTGGGGATGACCACCGTCCCACCCGAACCCTTTACGCTCTCGTACAGCAGGTGCATTGTGCGCAGCCGCAGAGCCACATCGTTGTCGCCGTATTGATTGGCCGCCTCCACGAGCATGGAAGATATGTCCTTCTCTACCTCGGCAAGCACCATGCGGGCATTCTTCTCACGCTCTGCCTGAGCCTCTGCGCTCATAGCCTCCTGCAGGCTTTCTGGAATCACGATGTCGCGAATCTCTACCGAAAGAACAGTGATACCCCATTCACTGGTCTTCTTCTCAATGACCTCCTGCAACTCAGCGTCCAACTGGTTACGACGCACCGCCACCTCCGACGCGCTGGCGCGGCCGATTGCGTCACGCAGCGCGGTTTGCGCCGCCAGACTTACGGAGTTGTAATAATTCTCCACTTCAAGCGCCGCCTTTTCGGCGTCCCACACCATCCAGAATAACACCGCATCAACGTTGATGGGAACAAGATCACTTGTGAGCGTTTCCTCTGCGGCAAACCCCGTTACCATCACGCGCTGGTCAGCACACAGAGCCACCTGTTCGATGAACGGGATGGTGAAATAGATGCCCGGGTTCTTCGTACGATGGTATTTACCCAGGCGCAATATCACGACTTTCTCCCACTGCAGGGCAATATGCACCGACATAATGGCTAGTAGCGCTACGGTGAGCGCCGCCACTAAAACCAACACGGTGAATTCACCCGTCACCGCCCGACCGATGCCCGCCGCGATGCAAAACGTTACGATAAACACAAATGCCGAAAACATCATGGCACCGTTTTGCGACGTGCGTCGATCGGTGCGCGAATTATACTTCTCTATGGGGAAGCTCCCGCGATTCTTGCCCAGTCGCCTAGCGGCTTTGGCATCTTTCGTTTCTTTCATAAATCGTCCTCTTTTCCCTGGCCAATGCACCGGACTCTTCCTGCATCCTGTAGGCGACATCCATCATGCGCAGCTTCACCTCATCGAGCAACATACCCATGGACATACAGCGCTTAATGGCGTCCTCTATCACGGTATCCACTACCGTATACATATCTTCCCGCGACGATTCCGCAGTTTCGCGCACGAACACACCGCGACCGCGCACCGACATTACGTAGCCGGCATGCTCAAGATCGACGTAGGTCTTGCTGACCGTGTTGTAGTTAATAGAAAGCTCGGCTGCCAGGCTGCGCACACTGGGCAGTTGGTCGCCGGATTGATAATGGCCGGTTTTAATCAGATATACGAAGCGGTTGCGCAGCTGAACCCAAACGGGAAGGCTTGACGTTTCATCGAGTTTGAAGTCTGGCATATAGGTTCCTAGTGTATTCCCTTGTGTATCGTTTCCGTCGAACAACGCCTCTTTGCCACGTTGAGAAGAAGGCAGTGCCGATGTCTGCGCGTTGCTGAATTTCTTCCGATAATTGTACCCGTTTGCAGTGCCGTTATGACAAAAGGGACACTGATTGCGCCCGATGAGTTCAATGCATCACCCAAAGCCGAGAGTGTAAAACAGCCGACGTATCTCAATGCAAGCCCGCTGCCACCAGACAATAACGCAGGGCATAGCCACCGAACAGACACAGAGCATCAGGCAACGGAAGCAACCATGTCCTGCGTAGCGCAACGCTTACTGTCTCGCATACGAGCGGAACCGCAATACCCGCCAGACACACGCCCACCACGAACCATGCACACAACTCTTCAGATAACAGCAAAACAAGTGATGCGGGAGCTGCACCGCGACCCGTTGCCGACACCACCAAAAACGCTATCAACGCAGCCGCTTCCAGCACGAGCAGCGCAATGTGAATGGCATGCAAGCGGAAAAGCTCCGCCTCAATGCACCACGCGTCACGGATAAACGCTGCCACAATCGCCACGACCGCAATTCCGGTCGACACGGCAGAAAGTACGAAAAGCGCAGGCACGAACGGCGTATCCCAAAAGGCCACGGCCTTGATGGACTGCAGATATACACCCGTGTAAGCCATCACGGCAAACGCAAGCAGTGCGCACACAACCTCAACCGCAGCCTTCATCCGCCCCGCAACCCATGGCACGAAGAGGTTGTTCGCAATGGTCAAAAAGCCAGCAACCGCGATCATCCCCGTTAACACGAAGGCGCCAAATGCAATGACTGACGTGGTGGAGGGACGGAGAAACAGAAGGATAAAACGCTCCGGACGACCCAGATCGAGCAGCAGGCATAAAGCAGCGACACAGGCCAGCACGAAGCCCACGGCGACACAGCGGTTGCGCAAGGCGCGAAACACCTCGGCCTGAGCGTGTGCCCGGTCGGCACGACAGTGGAATGCGAAACTCCACGTCGACGTGACAAGCAGCACGCCAGCGCTGCATCCGCCCAAAAAGAGATATGCCACTACGAACGGCCCGAACACAGCGCCCCCTTTCGCTATGACGTTCCGATGCTATCGGCGTAATGCTGATCTCTGCCGGCCCGCCCGCCGGCACGATACCACCAATCCCGCTACTATGCCTCAGGTGCCCCCTTTGTGCGTGCGGCGTAGGAAAACGTTCCATTCTCCTCGTTGCACACGATACCAAAACGCCTCACGTAGGCGCGTTCGAACCCGAACACCAACTCACCCACGCCCCGATAGTAGTCGGTTTTGGCATGATTGCGCACCAGAAAACGCCATGCGGAAACCCATGGAAGCATATGTTGAACCATGAAGTTTTTCGATGCGGAAGCTGCTTTTGTTGCTGCAGATGTATCAGAGACCTCTAATGCCTTGAGTTCGCGATCCATCAGGCAGGAGCAAAACGCCAGCATGATGCCTAGCGCATCATCTGGCTCGTGCTGCCTGCGCTCAAACTCCAAGCCCCATTCCCGGTACACAGCACGTACCTCAAGAGTGCTGCGACCGAACATGATGGAATTAGGTTCGGTGTAATGCGACTCCCACACAGGTGCCTCAGGCGCTCCCAGACCAATAAACAGGCGCAGCCATTCGCGCTTAATCGCTGCTGTTGACTCGACAATAGCAAGCCGCGCTCCGTCACACCATCGCGAAAGAAGGGCTAGCCCTTCGCGCACAGCAGGGTCGCTCTCGCCAAACGGAGCGGCAGCGAAGAGTTGGTCATCTATGCACGAGCGCACCCATTCCTCGGTAGGCTCTTGGTTGACAAGTCCTGCTGCCAGCCCAAACGCCGCCCGCGCACCTTGCAGGGTAGCTGTATCAAAATCCATGACGGAACCTCTTTCAAGCTAACGAGGCAATCGCCAAATCGCTCAAAATGCCGCAGGCCACGAACCGTAGCTCAATCGAGCCTGTCGACAGACCGAACTACCCCATCGCAACACAGTATACGGCAGACGCCGCGAAGCACATGTGGCTCGCGGCGTCCAAAACGAGCGGAACAATAGGGAGGGAGAAGAGGAGGGTTTGTCCGCCCTGAATTGAGCTATTCGGCAAGATCGAGCTCTTCGGAAAGGCTCACAACAGAGCCAGTGCCCTCACCAGTGGACTGCGCCGAGGGGTGCGGGTTCAGTATAAGACTCGGATTCGTAGTGTCTTCGGGCAAAGGCTCAATCTGCACGTCGCCCTCGCCGTACTTCTCACGCAATTCATCGATTTCTCCCCAGTCGAGAGCACGCATAGGGCAGGCGGCAACGCACACAGGTTTGCGGCCCATAGTAATCTCATCGACACACATGTTGCACTTTGTTACCAGGCCCGTTTCTTCAACGAATGTAGGAGCGCCGTAAGGACAGGCAGGAATGCATGTCCTGCAACCAATACAAGCATCTTCATCGATAAGCACTATACCGGTTTCGCCGTCTTTGGAGATGGCGCCCGTCGCACAGTTACCCAAGCAGGCAGGAACCTCACAGTGGTTGCACGCGATAGAGACAAAGTACCCAAACACATTATTGGGCACATAGCTGCCAGCATCGTTAATTTCCCAACTGCCACCTTGATAATTGTACACACGACGCCACAGATTATTCACTCCTAAATTATATGTTTCCTTGCACGAAACCTGACACGTTTTGCACCCGGTGCACTTGCTGGAGTCGAAATAGAATCCGTAAGTCATGATGCCCCTCCTTTTATTCCTCGATGCCGACGGGCATAACGATGGGACATTCTTTGTCGGGCATAAGCTCGATATCGCCCGTATATTTTTCAACCTGAACAAGTGTGCCAGTCCACGATTGAGACGCTTCACCAGATGCCTTAGGTGCCTGCAGAATATTCGGGTCACCGCCCAAATCGATTCCGGTTTCCTCATCAATACGAATCCATGCACCATCCTGCAGCGCGACAGAACCCGGAATGAGCGTTGGTAGTACTTTAGCAGGCCGCAAAACCTGACCGTAAGGACTCGTCATCAACACGATATCGCCGTTTTCAATGCCGCGCTCCTCAGCATCGACCGTCGACATGAAGCACTCCTGCGGAAAGGCCTCACGAAGACTGATAACGTTATCGTTTACCGTATGGGCACGGCGCAGGCTGTGTGGTGTCCACAAAAGCAGCGGATACTCGTCAGTCTGAGTGCCTTGACCTTGCTCAGGGTCGCCAATCTGCCATTTCGCAATAGGTGAAATAGTGGAGTATCCAATCGAATTCACATACGTCGAAAGCGACGGACAATAGATTTCGAACTTGCCCGAAGAGGTAGCAATTGGATTTGCCTCTGGGTCTTCATAGAAAGCTGAATAGGGAACATGAGTCAAGGCATCATCAAAAGAGCGCTGAATCTTATACAGACCCTTTTCCTGAAACTCAGCAACAGTCATGAGACCTTCCTGCGGAGTTCCCTCGACGCCTAAGGCATCTATGTCTTCCTGAGTGATGGTCAAAAGCGGCGCATAAGCAGAAGTGGCCCGATCGGTCATATACATGGCACCGGCAAGCGACACATATGTACGCTCTGCGTCTGTCATAGTGTTTACTGCCCTAGGATCGACACCGAGACGATTAGCAAGCTCCTCGGCAATGTAACCCTCGGATTTTGACTCATACAGCGGCTCCATGATGCGATCCGCCCAGTAAATGGTATCCGAATTACACGCCCAGGCAAGGTTGCCCTTTTCCCACCATGTCGCAACGGGCAGGACAATATCGCAGTACTGACGCGATGGATCAAAGAACGGATTAGCGCCCCAAACAAAATCCACCTTGCGAAACACCTCGATACCGGCGTTTGCATTGGGAAGAGAATTCAACGAGTTCTCATAGCCGCCGGAATAAATCAGATGGATATCAATCGGCTTCTTGCCTCCCGGCCATATATCGCGACCATATTCGCCATCAAGAATAGATTGCCAGCATTCGCTGAAGTCTATCTTTTCCCAACTGTCAGGTTCTTCTATTTCAGCCCAATTCGGGGTAGACATCACGAGCGGAGGGGCAAGCGGATTAGCGGGATTCAGTCCAAAGCCATCCGAGGAATCGCCCGCCACACAGTACGCAGCGGAAGACATTCCTTCATGCAACCCAATCCAAGATGCGTAGTTTCCAGGAGTTCCAATGCCATGCATGAAGGCAAGTGTGTAGAACGCCTGAGCGAACATCTCGCCTGCGGGAATCTTAGTCGTAGACTGACCCGCAAAAAAATCAACTTTCTAGGTACTTGATATCTCCTCGGCAAGACGACGAATTGTTTCAGCAGGAAA
>CAZLKG010000103.1:0-6012 GCA_964560045.1 uncultured Slackia sp. | reverse complement strand
CACCGAACGGAGATTATGTCGTCGAATTGAACACCTGTTAGTTAGTTAGTTAGTTAGTTAGTTAGTTATCGCGCAGCTAACCCAAGGAGCACCTAGACAGGATCAAGAACAACAATATTAAGACAGGTGGAGATATGGACAAAAGCTACAAGGCTTCCATATCAAAATAGGTTAGGACGGCGTCGATAAGACGGTCAGCAACGCGCTCGGGGGTGAGCGTGTTGTCCACCACCACATCGGCCCACGAGATGTAGCGCGGGGCGCGCTCACGCGCCAAACGCGGTATACCCTTTGAAATACTCATGGGTCTCCCATTGCTGATCAACTGATCCAAAGGACGCCTGAGCATAACGATGACGCCGTTTTGGTGAAGCAGATCATAGTTGCGCGGTTGAGTGACCACCCCACCGCCACAGGCCACTACCTGCCCGCTCCCCTTGCAGACCTCGCCCGTCACTTCGGTCTCAATGTCTCGAAACGCTTCTTCTCCATCCTCAGCGAAGATTTCCGGGATGGATTTGCCAACCGCAAGCGGAATATGGTCATCAATATCCACAAATTCACGCTTTAGCTTTTTGGCCACAAGGCCCCCAATGGTACTTTTGCCAGCACTGGGCATGCCGATTAACACGATATTTGCCGCATCAAAGGCAACCCGACGCAGCGCTGTCTCCATCTGAGACATCGAGACGCTCTTGCCCGTAAACAGCTCAACACTCGCCTTGACCTGTGCCACAAACATGGGCAGTCCGGTCGCAGCAGGCACGCCGAGCTTTTCGGCTTGGATGGCCATTCCCGAGCGTAGTGGGTTGTACACCGTGTCGACGAAACCGAACAGGCCGTCTCGGTAACCCTCGCGAAGCTCTCCTGTACAAGAGAAGGGCTCAAGGTCGATAAGGGAGGTGGGACAGTCAGGATACATACCCACCGCACTTGCGTTCACCACGTACTCAGCATCGCGGTGATCAGAGAGCCCATCCAGCGAAACGTCTCCTCCCTCCCCTACCATGACCACCTCTTGGGCACCACGATCGCGCAGCACAGCATGTACGGCCTTGGCCAGACCACCCTTGCCGAGCACAACCACCTTACGACCCGTCACATCAATACCGTTAGCGTTGAGAAGGTAGGAAAATCCAAAATAATCGGTGTTATGTCCGCAGATAGAGCCGTCTTCTCGCTTCACAAGCGCGTTGACCGATCCCACCTTGCGCACCGAATCGGTAACGGTGTCGCACAGAGGCATGATCGCCTCCTGGTAGGGCACGCTCACATTGAGGCCTGTCCATTCGCCCGACCTGACAAAAGTTGCAGCCTCTTCGCGGGTCATTTCCATCAGCTGATAGTCATAGCCGCCCAGCATTGCGTGAGTGCGGGGCGAATAGCTGTACCCCAGATTATCTCCCAAAAGCCCGTATATTTCATGTTCTCCCATTTGAAATCTCCACTCTCTATCCTCAGCTCTCTATCTCGCCATCCCGATAGATAAAATCCGATCGGATCACCACTGAGGACACCATGCCGTCGCACACCGCCTTTCACTGAGGCGGCATGCGGAACGAAGAGGTGCGATAGACTCTACCCCGAAAGCTCCTCATAACTGCCCAGATACATACACATGTCACACAGAGCCAGAACCTGTCGCGCCATGGGCGCAAAGGCATTATCGCCGGGCACGCACTCAAGATCGATATAGAACATGAACTCGAATTCACGACCGGGAATGGGGCGGCTTTACAGCTTGGTCATGTTGATGCCGGACGTTGCCAAGTACGTCGTTTTGATACAATCTGCTCATCTCCATGATCGTATCAAACAGGGGCGCCATGTATTTTTTGAACTCGGAGTCGGCCGCCTCCTGCGCCCACTCTATCTTGTGAGCTTCGCGCACGCCGTCGAAAACCGGCTTGCCTGCGACACGCTTGTGTTCGGCCACGTCACGCACAATGCGCATACGACGTTGAAACAGTTCTATGATCTGTTCGTCTATGGAGTCAATCTTGGCCCGGGATTGGGCCAGATCATGGATCGGTGCAAATGTGGGGGGATTTTTTGCCACATCAGCAACGCTGCAGTATTCATCAGAACTCATCGCATCATCCTCGATTGCAAAAGAAGATCATAGAGGGCCAAAGCGCAGGCTGCCTCCACAACGGGCACAGCGCGAACCACAATGCACGGATCATGACGCCCGCACACTGAAAGCTCGGTGTCGCAGCCTTCTCTAAGATCCACGCTCTTCTGCGCAAACGCAATCGATGGGGTGGGCTTAAAGGCAACGCGAAAGATCACAGGCGCACCGCTAGTGATACCTCCGAGGATGCCACCGGCGTTGTTAGTAATAGGAACGGGGCGACCATCCTTCATGCGGTAGGGATCGTTGTTTTGGCTGCCCCTTGAATCGGATGCAGCAAATCCCGCACCGAATTCGATGCCCTTCACGGCGGGAATGCCAAAAATGATACGCGCTATGGCGTTATCCACACCATCGAACATAGGCTCACCCACGCCTGCAGGCATGCCCACCGCCGCGCACTCAACCACACCACCCACGCTGTCGCACTCCTTTCGAGCATGTGCAATGGCTTCTATCATGGACGTTCCCGCAACATCATCAATCACGGGAAACGCTTTGGAGGCCAGAGCACCCAGTTCCTCCGGAGTGACGTCCAAAGGGTCGAAGCGCGCATCATCTATCCCTGCAATACGCGCTATGTGAGCCCCAACCGCCACGCCTTCCTGATCAAGGAGTTGAAGAGCTACCCCGCCCGCCACGCATATCGAAGCGGTGAGCCGACCCGAAAAATGACCGCCGCCCGCCACGTCCTGAGCACCACCGTATTTGAGGTGGGCGACAAGATCTGCATGTCCAGGCCTAGGCACGCGGCGCAGTCGCACATAATCGGAACTGCACGTATTGGTGTTGCGGATAACGGCTGCCAGCGGAGCGCCGCAGGTGACACCCTCAACCAGGCCCCCTAAAAATTCAGGCACGTCGGGTTCCTCGCGCGGCGTGGACCACAACGCGCCCCCAGGTGAGCGACGTCCTAGAAACTCCTGCAAGCGTTCCACATCAATGCGCTTTCCAGCCGGTATCCCTTCCATGATCACGCCGATACCCGCCGAATGACTCTGTCCGAAGACAGAGATGCGAATTGCTGTTCCTATGCTCGATGCCATGGACACCTCCTTACAAGCAATGAAAGCCCTCCCGCGTAGCGCGCAGGCAGGTTTTGAATTTGGATGAGCTTCGCAGACGAAACGAACACCCCTCCCATACATCAAAGGACAAACCCCACCAAAGGAGCAAATGCATCCACTTTACCAACATATCTCTTTGAGGTAGGCTGTGGCCACGTTCACAATGTTCAAGGTTTTCGTCTATCGGGATAGCGCCCATCGGCTGCGAGTTTGACGTCGGAGCCTTCCTGCAAAAGCACTTGGAGGCCCTTGCGATCATCGTTTCGATAGCGCTTTAGAAGCGCTCAGGCTCTGTTAAGGCCGAAAAAGAAGGTTCTGTCCCGTCATCTCTGCAGGGGCCTTAATACCTATGCCTCCAAGAAGTGTGGGGGCGACATCGCACAGAGCGCCCCTGACTCCCTCTCTCATCCGTACGTCCCGATCAGAGGCGTTCACGAGCACAAAGGGAACCGGTGCCGTAGTGTGTGCAGTGTGGGGCGACCCGTCGGCGGCTATCATTCGGTCGGCATTACCATGATCAGCGGTAACCAGTGCGAAACCGCCTTTTTCACACACGGCTGAAACCACCTTGCGCACCCCCGCATCCACAGCCTCCACGGCGGCAACCGCCGCAGGGATCACGCCGGTGTGTCCCACCATATCGCAGTTAGCAAAGTTCACGATGTAAACCTCGGCCAGCTCATTTCGGATAGCATCCGCCAAGGTATCGGCGACCGAGGCAGCGCTCATCTCCGGTTTGAGATCATAGGTTGCCACCTTGGGGCTGGGAATGAGAACGCGCTGCTCGCCTTTCTTGGGCTCCTCCCTGCCACCATTGAGAAAGAAGGTCACATGGGCATACTTTTCGGTCTCAGCGATATGGTACTGGCGAAGCCCCGCGTCTGCCAGCACATCCGCTAACACATTGCCCGGAAACTCCTTGTCAAAGGCCACGGGAGCATCAAGGGCAGGATCGTATTCAGTCAGACAGGCAAGGCGGACATTCGGACGCCTTCGTCGATCAAATCCGTCAAAGTCATCGTCTGCAAACGCATACGCAAGCTGACGGGCGCGATCGGGACGGAAGTTGAAGAACAGCACCGCATCTCCGTCTTGCACTCCACGCGGGTCAAGTGCCACGGGTTCTACAAACTCATCCGTAACACCAACACCGTAGGATGCCTGCATAACGGTATGCCCCTCACCTGAAACAAGGGGCGTGGCATGAACGATTGCCTCCCAGGCGCGCCGTACACGTTCCCAACGCCTGTCGCGGTCCATAGCGTAATACCGCCCTGATATGCTCGCAATGCGCACACGACCCTGTCCATCAACATCCTGGATAAATTTCTCTAACGCTTCGATATGGGTCTGTCCACTGCTGGGTGGAACATCACGGCCGTCCATAAAACAATGAATCCGGATGTTCCGTACGGGATATTCGAGGGCCATGCGCACAAGGGCATAGAGATGTTCATCGCTGGAGTGCACCCCGCCGTCGGAAAGAAGACCCATGAGGTGAAGAGCAGAATCGGAATGCGCGACGCTTTCCATCATCTCGCGCAATACCCTGTTCTCTCGAATGGTTCCTTTCCGACACGCCCTGTTGATGCGCGTGAGTTCTTGATACACCACACGACCCGCGCCTATGTTGAGATGTCCCACCTCGGAGTTGCCCATCTGCCCCTCAGGCAGACCCACAGCTTCTCCGGATGCCGCAAGCATAGTCAATGGGCGCGTAGCACCGATCTCGTCAAGATAGGGAGTCTTCGCAAGCGATACGGCATTGCCCGGCCCCGCCCCTTCGATGCCGAAACCATCCATGATCACGAGCAGGGCGGGAAGCGTAAGGCCGTCATTCATAGAAAAATTCTCTCTTCTCTCTCGCACTAGGCCACAGAGTTAACCGCTGCCTCAACTATGAGCGAAAAGTCCTCAGCTTTGAGCGACGCGCCGCCGACAAGCCCCCCGTCTACGTCGGGACATGCAAGAAATTCATCGGCGTTCTCGGGTTTCATCGACCCGCCATAAAGGATACGCATGGCACCAGCAGCCTTTTGATCCACCAATTCGGCGACGGTTGTACGGATAGCTGCCGCAACTTCCTGAGCCTGTTCGGGAATGGCACTACGTCCTGTACCGATAGCCCAGATAGGCTCATAGGCTATGGTTATAAACGAAGCCTCCTGGGCATCAAGACCCGCGAGGGCCGCGCGCACCTGATCGGTTACAAACCGAACGGTGCCTCCGGAATCGCGCATGGACAGACTCTCGCCCACACATACAATGGCGTTCAGGCGAGCATCGACAAGCGCGCGCACCTTTCGGTTTACATCCCTGTCTGTCTCGCCAAACATCTCACGGCGCTCGGAATGGCCAACGATGCACCAGGAGCAGCCCACGTCTTTGAGCATGGGGATGCTGATCTCTCCGGTGAATGCCCCCGAAGGCTCCCAGTGAACATTCTGCGCGCCCACATCGATGTTTGACTTATCGAAATCAAGCACGGCGACCACCGAGCGCAAATCAATTGCAGGGGGACACAGCACCACCTCCACCTTATCCCATTCGCGCGAGTAGCGGTAAGAAATCGCCTGGGAAAGCACCACACTCTCCGCCGGCGTCATGTTCATCTTCCAGTTGCCGGCAATGATCGGTTTGCGAGTCATATATCAGCCCTTTCTGTAGAAGAGACAACCGCACCTGATAACCGCACCCCAGAAGGGCTTCATCTAAGTGATGACGGCGGATCTTTGAGACTGTTTCAACGCCTCGACACCGGGGAGTTTTTTGCCCTCGACCAGATCCATGGAGGCTCCGCCACCGGTGGAG
>CAZLKG010000102.1:0-6087 GCA_964560045.1 uncultured Slackia sp. | reverse complement strand
GACGATTCCGACACGTCGCATTCGCTCCCAACAAAAAGTCACCAAACATACCGACTGATTGTCAAAAAACTCAATTGCTCTTGTTTCAGTACCATATAAACATTCTGTTGATGCCCAAATACCCCGAGATCATTTCTCTGTCGATTATTAGAGAAACACCGTTTTACCTTCCATATTGTCCTAACGCGTGTCAGTCCTAGCGCACGTCAACCCCACTTTGAGTTACGACGATTCCGACACGTCGCATTCGCTCCCAACAAAAAGTCACCAAACATACCGACACTGTCTGTCGAAAAATCTAATTGTTCTTGTTCGAGTACCATATAAGCATTTCGTCGATGCTCGATGCTTCAAAATCATTCCCCTGTCGATTGCCACAGAAACGCCCTCCTGCAATTCTGCGAACGCGAGGAAGGCGGGTTGGCACCTCTTTGCGATGAAGCGAGTGGCGGCGCGCTTCTCGTGAGTGGTGCCCTCTCCTCCGTGAGTGGTGCCCTCTCCTCCGTGAGTGGTGCCCTCTCCTCCGTGAGTGGTGCTCTCTCTCCCGCTCACCTAGCAGAAGCGTTGGAACATTGAGACTCTAGAGGGGATACGTGAAGAAATTTTTTTCCTGTTAAATGCTGCTGAAAAAGCGACATTCCGTGATTGATGAACTGTTTTCAAGGGGGCTGAACAAGATGAAAACGAGAACTGTTGAGAGGATATGTTCCTCTAGGCTCGTGCGCGCCTTCATGGCGTTCGCGCTTGCGCTGTCATTTGTTGTGGCGGTTCCCGAGGAGGCGATTGCCGCCAACTCGGAGCGTCCTGACACGGTGAAAGTTGTAATCGGAGACTTCATCAAGTATGCGGGTTGGGATACCTCGAAAAAGACCGCAGACGGCAACGAGGCGTACTGTATCGACCCGACAACTATCTCGCCTGGAAGCGGAACCTATTCGACGGCGGAAGCAGATGAACTGCTTACCGCAGCCATGTGGTTTTCCTTCGGAGCACCCGGCTTCGATGAGTCCATGTGGCCTGAGACGTATTATGACGGCTCATCTTGGACTGATGACAAATACCGCGTGGTAAGCCATATCCTGCTTTCCTATGTCAACCTTGGCGACGCTGATAAAGCAACCTATGGCACCACAGACAGCAGCTTCAAATCCTGGGCAAAAACCGAGATTATCGGTTCTGTTTTGACTCAGGTTAAGCAGCGCGTAAACGAGGTCTCCACAGGCTTTACTGCCTTCAAAATTGTTGACACTGGGGCCCAGGATCTCGTGAGCTTTTCCTGGGAGACCGGCGGCGTGAAGATAGCCAAGGTGGATGCTGAAGTAGGAACATCCGAACAAGGCGATGCCACACTTGAAGGTGCCGAGTTCGCCATCATAAACGCCTCTGGTGAAAATGCCTTCGTGAGCGGTAAAAGCTATGCCAATGGCGAGACGGTCATGACTATCACGACCTCCTGGGATGGTTCTGCCTATGTTGCCCAGACCGCATCCGACGCGCTGCCGCTGGGAACCTATGAGATAGTGGAGGTGTCTGCTCCTGAAGGCTATCTCATCTCGCAAGAATCGATAACAGTAAACATCGAAAGTGACGGTCAGGTGGTTGACCTCACTTCTACACCCATCGAAGATGAAGTTGTTCGCGGTGGTGTACAGGTGACCAAAGCCGATGCCGAGCTTAAAACCTCTGAGGCTTTAGGCGGCAATGGCGATGGGAAAGGAGTAGGCTCCACGCTCTCCGGCATCGAGTTCACCATTACAAATGCCTCTCAATCCGCAGTGTTAGTGGATGGCGAGAGCTATGAGCCGGGTGAGACCATCACGACCATCACAACCTCATGGGATGCCGATACGGAAGCCTACATAGCCAAGACGGCCGCAGATGCGCTGCCCTACGGTACCTATGAAATCCAAGAGAGTGCGACTAACAATACCTACCTGCTTACCGACGGGGAGTCGAAAACCTTTGAAGTTCGCGAAGATGGCATGCTCATTACCGCTGATACCAACGGAGGTGAGCTCACCTTCTACAACCAGGTAGTGCGCAACGACCTCAAGATTTCCAAAAAGGCATCCGACACCAACGAGGGCCTACAGGTTCCCTTCGCCATCACCAATGTGTCCACGGGTGAGACCCATGTGCTTGTGACCGATCGCAACGGACAGGGCTCCACTGAATCAAGCTGGAACCTGCACTCCAGCAACACCAACGGAAATGACCATCTGCTCGAACTCGACACGATTACCGCCGACGATATGGATACCGAGGCAGGTATCTGGTTTGGCCTTGGCGAGGATGGCTCTGAGGCTTCCGTAAACGACGCGCTAGGAGCACTTCCCTATGGACAGTACACGCTCACTGAGCTTCGCTGCGAAGCCAATGAGGGCTACTCACTCATCACCAAGACCTTCTGGGTCGAACGCGACTCCGCCTCCGATGAAGTCATCTGGATGGCTATTGACAACAACCCGAGTGAAAAGATTCGCACGCAGGCGTCCGATGCCTCTGATGGCGACAAGATAGTCCAGGCAAGCGAAAGCGTGACCATAGTTGACACCGTTTACTATGAAAACCTGGAGTCCGGCGAGACCTACACCCTTACCGGAACCCTCATGGTCAAATCCACCGGTGAACCCCTGCTTGATGCTGAGAACAATCCCATAAGCGCTACCAAGGAGTTTACAGCAAACGCTACATCCGGCTCGGTTGATATCGAGTTCACCTTTGATGCGAGTCTACTTGCCGGAGAGAGCATCGTTGTCTTTGAGAGTCTGGTCAAAGACGGCATTGAGGTGGCAGTGCACGCCGACATTGATGACGAAGGTCAGACCGTGAGCTTCTTAAACATCTCCAGTCAGGCAACTGACGCTTCTGATGGCGACAAGCTGGTAACAGGCACCGAGGCTAGCATTACCGACGAGGTGGCCTATGAAGGACTTACTTCCGGTGAGGTCTACACGCTTTCAGGCACCCTCATTGATGCCGAGAGCGGTGAGCCGGTAAGTGATGCAGAGGGCAATCCCGTGAGCGCTTCTGTTGAGTTTAGCGCAGAGGAAGCATCCGGCACACTGACAAACGTGTTTACCTTTGATGCCTCAGACCTTGGCGGACGTCGCCTGGTCGTCTTCGAGAGATTGCTTGACTCGGAGGGCACCGTGCTCGCCATTGACGAAAACCTCCTCAACGAGGACCAGTCCGTCACGGTGGCCGAAATAGGCACCACACTCACCGATGCCTCAGACGGTGACCATGTGATCGAAAATGCCACGGTAAGTCTTGTGGATGTTGTTGAGTACAAGGGTCTTACTGTAGGCGAGACCTACACCATCAACGGCACCCTGATGGTCAAGTCCACCGGCGAGCCTCTAGTTGATGCGCAGGGTAATTCCGTAACTGCTACCACCGAGTTCACTGCTGAGGTGAGTGCGGGTAGCGTTGAAGTCACCTTCATCTTCGATGCCTCCCAGCTTGAAGAGGGTGCGGCCTTGGTTGCCTTTGAAGAGGTGCTTGATGCGAGCGGTAATCTTGTCGCTGAACACAAAGATCTCGAAGACGAAGGCCAGACGGTAGTTGTGGATGACCCCGAGACCCCCGAGACTCCTGAGGCTCCTGAAACCCCTGAGGATTCCGGAACAACGGTAAACTCGAATAGCGGAGATTCTACGCAGACCTTCCCCAAGACGGGAGATGACTCTCCGATAGCACTCCTGTCAGTTTTGGCACTCATCTCCGCCTTGGTGGCTGGCGGAGCCGGATGCGCACTGTATAAGTCTCGCAAAGGTCGCAGACACCTGCTGCGGACTTGATATTGACCCTCAGCAACCTGGTTTGGCGAAGGAACGCGATTAGCTCTAGCCAAGCTACAGCAGCCTCCAGCTTGGCTCTAGCTTAATCCTAGTCCAGCCCGGCCACGGACTCCAGCTTGACCCTAGCCCGACTACGGGTTAGGGTCAAGCTGCTTATTCAGCCATAGAGGGTAGGTACGTAAGAATACCTCCGATTTGTTTCAGATTGATACTCGGCTGAGGATATTTGGCTGAGCTGATTGTGCTAACTGCTCAATTTCCTCAATTGAACCTCAATTGAAAAACCAACTATCAAAAAACCACGATATCAGCAGTAAGGAGGGGGGGGCAGTGGTACAATCCCGCAAATCTGGTTGCCATTTGGAGGGTTTACGTGAGACAACGGTTCGCATTTTCGGGCAAGTTGGACATCACTGCGTTGCGATCATATGTTGGTTTAGGGTTACTTTTTTCCGTCTTTGTCGGAGCAGTCAATTACTCGGGGATCACCAGCGGAGCGTTCTTTGTAGGATCCTTCGCCGGTTCAGCACTGGCAAGCGCAGCCTCCATCGTGCTGGGAACAGTAATCGAGTCCAAAGCGAGCACAACCATCCTCCCCGGTGTAGGTGCTCTCGGGTCTGCCCTCTCGTCGGTTGGGCTCATCCCGCATCTCTATTTACCTTTGACTGACGAAGGTGCCGGTTTGTTCGGGATGATGTTTGGAGCAGGAGCCATCCTCCTTGCGCTTGCCTGGATCGATTACTGCAGCTCAAAGTCATTCACCGATGCATTTCGCCTTGGATATAGATCGCTCTTCGTTGGAGCAGTTACTTTCATCGTCGCAGGTCTGCTCTACGATCTGATGAATACGCGTACCGTATACATCGTATACCTATGCATCGCATTTGTAGCGTTGGCTATACACCCCCGAGTCATTTGGACGCCGCCCGTCTCAGTAGAGAAGGCGAATGAACCTGGCGCTACCGTTTTGAAGCGCCTTGCATCGACAATTGCAACATCTTGGGCGCCAGTTTGCGGCCTTGCAATATGTGTTTTCTTACTGGGAACGCTTTGGCCTCAGCCCTCATCCGTTTTAGGGGACTTCTCCACTTCATGGCAAAACGCTTTTGGCCCACTCGGTTTAATCCTGCTCGTCGCTTTATGGTCAAGACGGATTAAGGATTACGAAGACATTAACCGCATTGTCTGGAGAATCGTTTCATTGGCAGTAGCGATTTTCTTCATATCGCCTACCTTCGAGGAACTATCCCTACCACACGGTGACATCATTCTCGAAAATCTCCAAAACGCAGGAGTGGTAGGACTCCTGCTGTGCGCTCTGCCATTTCTGATGTTTTCGGCACGAACGAATAATCTTCCGGTGATCTCGGTTTTTGGGATCTATATGTTCCTCATATCTCTCATGGCTCCTCTTGGTATGGTCGTAAACGTCACGCTGGGTCAAATGGGAAGCATAATCGTCGCAATCGTCTTCATCCTGTATATCTGCGCCATCATTATTTTCCTCGCATGGGCTAAGTCAGATGAGAAGCAAAACTACACATCTGAAAGGCACAGAGAGGCTGAAACGGATCTTTTTGAAGCATATTTTCACCCTCGTTGCCTAGAGTTATCTCGGAAACATGAATTGACGCCACGTGAATCAGAAATGTTGATCCATTTGGCACGCGGCCACAGCTACGCCTATATTGCCAAAACCTTCTACCTTTCAGAAGCAACCGTTCGCACCCACGCACGTAACATCTATCACAAGATAAAAGTGTCTTCGCAAGAGGCTCTACTCAATTTGATAGATAGAATGTAAATGACTTGATCGCGGAGATTCAATCGATCGGTTTTGAGATGCCGCTCACCCTCTTTCGCGCATGAAGAAGAGAGCGACCAATACCCCCAGAAGCATGAAGGGTGCCAAGCGGAAGAGCACCCACTCAAAGCCATAGTACATAGTGCCCAGAACGGCGTATTCTATCTCGCTGTAATCCCATTCCAGATACTGGCTGCCAAGGGCAACCAGCACCAGAGCAACTAAAACAATCGCTGCGCATAGAGGCATCAACAGCCAGCGTATCACCCGCCTTCTTGTGGTTCTCATGCGGGACAATTGAAAGTTGATAGCCTCCAGCTTCTCGGAGATAACCTTGATGTTGCCTGTCCCGATGTCGTCTGTCTCCGAATCCGCAATGGTTGAGCCAAGCAGAACACTCACCGGAGTTTCAAGGAATACAGGCAAACAAAAAAGGCCTGCACGTCGGCAGGCCGTTTTGAGGAGTGAGAGCAGAGGCGG
>CAZLKG010000101.1:0-6088 GCA_964560045.1 uncultured Slackia sp. | reverse complement strand
CCAGCGCCGAGGACATTCGCAAGTGGTCTCACGGCGAGGTAAAAAAGGCCGAGACCATCAACTACCGTACTCTCAAGCCTGAAAAGGACGGTCTGTTCTGCGAGAAGATATTCGGCCCTACCAAGGACTGGGAATGCGCCTGCGGCAAATACAAGCGCGTGCGCTTCAAGGGCATTGTGTGCGAGCGCTGCGGCGTGGAGGTCACCCGCAGCAAGGTGCGCCGCGAGCGCATGGGTCATATTGAGCTGGCCGCGCCCGTGAGCCACATCTGGTATTTCAAGGGTTCACCGTCGCGTTTGGGTTATTTGCTTGACATCCCACCCAAGGAACTCGAAAAGGTACTCTATTTTGCGTCCTCCATCGTGACCTGGGTTGACGTTGAAGCCCGCGACGCTGATGCTGATGAGCTGCGCGATGAGCTGGCCGCCGACCTTGAGGCGCTTGACGCCGAGCGCGATCGCCTGATTGAAGCCACTCGCCGTCTGTCCACCGAGCACGTCCCCGAAAGCGATGAGTTCATGGATGAGATGGATGAAGAAGAGCGCATGAGTCCCGAGGAGGTGGCAGATGAGATTGCTGACATCTACGAGGAGTATCAGGAGCGCAAGGCGCTGCGCACCGAAGCCTTAGAAACGCTCCTAAGGATTGGGCCTAAGCAGCTCATTTTCGATGAGGCTTTGTATCGCGAGATGCGCATGAACTACAGCGACTATTTCCGCGGTGGCATGGGTGCCGAGGCCGTGCGCGATCTGCTGGATGCCATCGATCTGAAGAAGGCTGCCGATGAACTCAAGGAGATCATCGAGACGGGCAGGGGTCAGCGTCGCGCTAAGGCCATCAAGCGCCTGCGGGTTGTGGACGCTTTTCTCACTTCCGATCGTGAGCCGCATGACATGATCATGGATGTTATCCCGGTCATTCCGCCGGATCTGCGTCCTATGGTGCAGTTGGACGGTGGCCGCTTTGCGACTTCCGATCTCAACGATCTCTACCGCCGCGTGATAAATCGCAACAACCGGCTCAAACGTCTGCTTGATTTGGGCGCACCCGAGATAATCGTGAACAATGAGAAGCGCATGCTCCAGGAAGCGGTTGACAGCCTGCTTGACAACGGACGTCGGGGCCGTCCCGTGACAGGTCCGGGAAACCGGCCGCTCAAGTCGCTCTCCGACATGCTCAAGGGCAAGCAAGGCCGCTTCCGCCAGAACCTTCTTGGCAAGCGTGTTGATTATTCCGGTCGCTCCGTTATCGTGGTGGGTCCGTCGTTGAAGCTGCATCAGTGCGGCCTGCCACAGCAGATGGCCCTAGAGCTGTTTAAGCCCTTTGTTATGAAGCGTTTGGTGGAGCTCGAATACGCCGCCAATATCAAGGCCGCCAAACGCGCGGTCGATCGCGGGGCGAGCTATGTGTGGGATGTGTTAGAGGAGGTCATAGTTGACCATCCCGTGCTGCTCAACCGCGCACCCACCCTACACCGCCTGGGTATTCAGGCATTTGAGCCGGTGCTGGTGGAGGGCAAGGCCATCAAGCTGCATCCGCTTGTATGCACCGCATTCAACGCTGACTTTGACGGCGACCAGATGGCCGTACATGTGCCTTTGAGCAACGAGGCACAGGCTGAAGCGCGCATACTCATGCTGTCTTCCAACAACATCAAATCGCCTGCTCATGGTCGTCCTCTGACCATTCCCACCCAGGATATGGTCATCGGCCTGTACTATCTCA
The DNA here is from genome assembly GCA_964560045.1 of uncultured Slackia sp. Lineage (GTDB taxonomy): Bacteria > Actinomycetota > Coriobacteriia > Coriobacteriales > Eggerthellaceae > Slackia. The sequence continues at coordinate 4,363 of CAZLKG010000101.1, read as the reverse complement.
CGGCCGTTCGCGAAGGATTCCCGGGCGAGGGTCGTGCCTTCATCGACTTTGATGACGCCCTCAATGCCTATGATGCTCGCGCCGATCTTGATCTGCAGGCCAGGATCAGAGTGCGCCTGTCTCGTGCCACCAAGGTGGCTACGTCCTATGGCGTCTTTGAGGAACATGCGGCTGGCGAGCTGATAGAGACAAGCATAGGTCGCATTACCTTCAACAACGTGCTGCCCGATGATCATCCGTTCATCAACTACGAGATGAACAAGAAAGAGATCGGACGCTTGATCGAGGACTGCGCCAACCGCTACAGCGTATCCGAGATGCCTGCCATCTTAGACGGTCTGAAAGATGCCGGCTTCCACTACGCCACGCGCGCCGGTGTTACCGTGTCCATTTGGGATGCTACGATTCCCCCCGAAAAGGACGAAATCATGGCCGAGGCCGACGCCAAGGTTGCCGCCATTGATGAAGACTACGAGATGGGTCTCATGAGCCCCGAAGAGCGTCACCGTCAGGTGATTGAGATTTGGAATGAGACTGCCGATGCCGTGGGTGATGCGATGGCTGAGAATTTTGACAAGTTCAACCCCATCTACATGATGGCATCCTCAGGAGCTCGGGGAAATATCAAGCAGATTCGCCAGCTTGCCGGAATGCGCGGGCTGATGGGCAACACCAAAGGCGGTACCATCGACCGTCCCGTGAAGTCCAACTTCCGTGAGGGCCTTTCGGTTCTGGAATACTTCATCTCAACCCATGGTACCCGCAAAGGTATGACTGATACCGCCTTGCGCACCGCAGACTCGGGTTATTTGACTCGCCGCTTGGTGGACGTGGCCCAGGATGTCATTGTGCGTGATATTGACTGTGGCACTTTCGAGGGCGTTGCGTATCCGATCTGCGACGACAAGGGCAACCTTGATCAGAACCTGATTGGCCGCTGCTTGCTTGAGGATGTAGGAGAGCTCCGTGCAGGCGAGTACATTTCCTCGCTTGACCAGCTCAGCCGCCTTGTTGCTTCCGGCATCGAGGAGATTGTCATCCGCACGGTTATGACCTGCCATGCCGAACACGGCGTGTGTCAGAAGTGCTACGGCTGGGATTTGGCTACTGCCCGCCCGGTCAATATTGGCACTGCGGTAGGAATCATCGCTGCCCAGTCCATCGGTGAGCCCGGCACGCAGCTGACCATGCGCACCTTCCATGCCGGTGGTGTTGCGGGCGAGGACATCACGCACGGTCTGCCGCGTGTTACCGAGCTCTTTGAAGCGCGCAAGCCCAAGGGCCAGGCTGCCTTGGCAGAGATTGCGGGTACCTTGCAGGTTTCCGGAGACAAGACCACCAAGACCATCACCATTCACGATGCTGAAGGCAACTACCGCGAGTACGCGGTGTCTGCGCGCACCCAGCTTCTTCCCGGTGTGGAGGATGGCTGTCAGGTGACGGTGGGACAGCAGCTCACCAAGGGTTCCGTGAATCCGCACGACCTGTTGCGCCTCACCGACCCCAACACTACGTTGCGCTACATCGTGGGTCAGGTTCAGGACGTCTACGTGTCCCAGGGCGTGGAGATTAACGACAAGCACATTGAGGTCATCGCACGCCAGATGCTGCGCAAGATGGTCGTACTTGATGCGGGTGAGTCGAACCTGCTGCCCGGTCGCCAGGTGCAACGCTACGAGTTTGAACGCGTAGCCAATGAGCTTATAGCCGAGGGTAAGGAGCCGCCGGTGGGTCAGCCCTTGCTGCTGGGCATCACTAAGGCATCTTTGGCGACGGATTCCTTCCTTTCCGCCGCTTCGTTCCAAGAAACCACCAAGGTTCTCACCGACGCGGCCATTGAGGGCAAGACCGATCGTTTGGCCGGTCTGAAGGAAAACGTTATTATCGGCAAGCCGATCCCTGCCGGTACGGGACTTTCCCGCTACCAGAAGGCTGGTCTTACGTACAAAGGCCAGGCTGTCGTGTGCGCAGGAGAAGAGGATGCGCTGCCCGATTACGCTCCCGCAGAGCTGCGCGAGATCGAAAGCCTGCTTCCGCAGCGTCCCGACTGGTCGCTCGATGAGGGCTACGCGGGAGCCTATCCCAGCTATCTCGGAGCGGGCAGCTTCCGTGGCGGCGGCCAGCAGCTCTCCGATGAGGATGCGCGCCTGTATCTCTACGATGATCTGGGCGTGTCGCAGCGCTGGGCCAACAAGTTCAGCGAGGCCGGTATTGAAACCGTGGGCGATCTCGTGGGGTATACCGAGGATGAGCTTTTGCGCATTGAGGGTATAGGGGCTAAGGCTCTCGAAGAACTCAAGACCGGTTTGGATGAACACGATCTGTCCTACTTGCTCGAAGATGACCTGTCGGCATCCAATGATGACATGAGCCAGCTGCTTGACATGGTGTTCAGCCCCGATGACACCGTTCTTATCGGCGGCGATGCCCCTGCGACGTTTAACACGGAGGGGGAGGAAATGCTGGGCGAGGCGCTGCCTCCGCACAGCTACCATCGTGATTTGAGCGAGCTTGACGCACTGTTGGGTGGTTTGGGCGATTTAGGCTTTGGTGAGACAAGCAAAAAGCACGAGGAAGATACCGAGAGCGGAAACTGATGCTTGGGGCACTCCGCCTTCGGAGCGGGATGTAATCAACGGGTGTAGTCGTATGTTCATTTAGTTACGGCTGTGGCGTTGATAGGGCTTGGGCGGGCGCGTGGAACTATACTGAGCCGCGCTCGCCCGGGCACCTCGAGCGCTTTGGGCATCCTGGATGGGCTTGGGCGGTGTCACGCTTCGAACCTGGTCAGGACCGGGAGGTAGCAGCCATAAGGGGCCTCTGACGGGCGCCCAATCCCATCCAGGACACCTCTTTTAGCGCCGGCCGCGTGCGGCCGGCGCGTTTTGTGCCAAAGACGGCTCGAGAAAGGCTTCCTGTTGGAAATCGTCCAGTTTTTCGTTGATCTGCTTTCCGATCCGCGCGCCGCTATTGCCGGGTGGATCATGGCTCTTGGCCCTATCTGGGTCTATACGCCACTGTTCCTCATTGTGTTCGTGGAAACGGGCCTGGTGTTTTTCCCTTTTCTTCCCGGAGATTCGCTCTTGTTTGCGGCGGGTGTGTTCTCGGCTCCCGGTGGAGGTTTGCACGTCGGCATCACCTGGATCGTGTTTGTAGTGGCGGCCATTTTGGGCAACACTTCCAACTACTGGATCGCGCGCTTCTTTGGGCATAGCATCATTGATTCCGGCAAAGTGGGTGCCCTCACACCCGAACGCATGGCCAAGCTCGATCATTTCTTTGCCAAATATGGTGGTCTTACCATAGTCATCACGCGGTTCATGCCCTTCTTTCGCACCTTTGCCCCCTTCATTGCAGGCACGGGCCATATGGATTTTGCCAGGTTCATGCTGTTCAATGCCATCGGCGGCATCTTGTGGGTGAGCCTGTTTGTGTTTGTGGGGTACTTTTTCGGCGGCATTCCATTCGTGCAGAACCACTTTGAAGCTATTGTGTTAGGCATCGTGGCGGTATCGGTTGCACCTGCCATTATCGGTGCTATACGCGCGGCCCTGGCCTCGCGTAAGAACAAGCCCGCAGATAATGCCTAGCAGGCATTGCGACAAGCCGGTTTGAAATGCTGTTTCTCTCGCTTGCGTACACCGATACGGAAATCGATGCCTTCTGTGAGGCGGCGGCCGAGGTGCTCGCCGCACTTTAACGGTAAGAATACCCTTATTGTCTAGAGGCCAAGAACGTCGACCCTTCAAGCCGGAAACGTCAACTAAGCGCTTAGGCGTTTTGCACTTATTGGCGAAAAGAAACGCGCCTCCAACGCTTTATGCTGTAGTGCGTTACCATATTGGGCACGCTATTGTCTTGCCTGTCAGCGATACAAGCGGACGGGAAGTGCACGGTGCATGAGGAAAAGGTGGGCGCATGTCTGAGGCTCTGTACAGGAAATATCGTCCGCAGACGTTTGAAGATGTGGTGGGGCAGACCCATATCGAGCGCACGCTTAAAAATGCTATCGAGTCAGATAAGGTAAGCCACGCGTATTTGTTCTGTGGCCCGCGCGGTACGGGCAAAACCACCACGGCGCGTCTGCTCGCTAAGGCGCTTTTGTGTGAAGAGGGTCCCACGCCCTCACCTGATGGCACCTGCGAGCAGTGCCTAGCTATCGCCGAGGGAATCCATTCCGACGTAAACGAGATGGATGCCGCAAGTCGCACCGGCGTGGAAAACGTGCGCGAAGAGATTATCGGGCGCGTGCAATACGCACCCGTGCGTGGGCGCTACAAGATATATATCATTGATGAGGTTCACATGCTCTCTACGGCGGCCTTTAATGCGCTGCTAAAAACGCTCGAGGAGCCACCTGATC
>CAZLKG010000100.1:0-6160 GCA_964560045.1 uncultured Slackia sp. | reverse complement strand
GCCAGTAGTCATAGTCACCGGTGTAGCCGCATGCGGTGTTGTAGTGTGCTACCCAGCGCGAGTACGAATCAAAGGTCGAGCTTGTGAGGTAGTTATTCCACCAATTGAGGTTCGCGTACACACCGGCTTCGTAACCCTCGGCCTCTATCGCATCGCAGAAGGTTTTTGCCATGGTAGCAAGTGTTGAGTTGGAGACAGTGTGGTACGAACCGCTGCTATCAATACCGGCAGGCTTGCCGTCGTATGTCTCCTCCAAATCATAATAAATAGGTAAGTCCACATCATCGGGCGAAAGTCCTGCCTCCTCAAGCAGGTCAAGCACATGCTGAGCCTCTTTAAGTGCCGTAGACGCACTGTACGCATAAGAATAAAGATAGATACCGAAAGGGATGTTGTTTTGGATGCATCCTTTCACGTTCGCAATGAAGTATTCGTCCTCGCCACTTGAGCCGAAGCCACATCTGATAATCGCGAAATCGATGCCTGCATTCTTTACTCTCGACCAGGTGATAGAACCCTGCCATTTAGAAACGTCTATGCCAATGCCGCTCGCTCCGGAAACTGTGGAACCGTCGCTGCCGTAATAGACCCCATTCTTTTCCGTCCAAGTAACACCACTCGATGAAGAAAGTGTTTGTATTGGCGACTGTATCAGTTCTCCGTCATCGTAACGCCAACTTGTGCCGCGAAATTCCGAGTAAAACTCCTCCTCCGTCATGGTGCCTTCATCGTCGGAGATGTCTGCATCCTGGGCGTCATCGGTTGCCTCATCAGCATCATCATCCACCGCATCGGTCTCATCACTGACGGAAGCCTCTTCGGTGACGACCTGCTCCTCCTCACCCACTTCCCCGGCAAAAGCAATACCCTGAGAATCCAAGGCAAACCAAGGGGTCAGTGCAGGAAGCACAAGTGCGGCCACAAGAAGGAATCGGAAGACATGACTCAGTCCACGAAGCATACGCGTCTCCTCTGATCGACATTATCGCTCCGCATTGTCGCAGACTTGTCAATGTCAAATGCAATAGACAGTCCCAAACAACGCCGATACCACACGTTTACGTCACAACGCGCTCCGAGACCCCAGGAAGGGATGGGCAAGCGGCAGTGTTCTCGGCACGCCCTTGCCCAACAGCAGAGGTCTACCTGAAGGTGTGTAAAGATCTTGACAGTGATTGCTCAAGGCGCTGAAAAGGCTCTCCGAAAAGTCGCTTCAAGATGCAGCCCGAAAGAAGAGGTCTCTTTCACCTTTCTTCGGTATTCTCAGAATACTTAATTTTGAGCGATGCCATTTCATCTGCGGTTTCGTATCGTGTGTGTAGGCGCTGCAGGACAGATACGAACTTCTGACTTAAAGCGAATGGAGTTCTGTAGCTTCCCGTAGCCACCTGGATCCGTTTGAAAATCTAAGGAGGAACAATGACAGATTACTTTGGCACAGAAACCGTAGTGTCCGAACTTCGCGAAGATGGACTGCTGATCGTTCGCATCAACCGCCCCGAGGTTGCCAACGCCCTCAATGGAGCAACGTCTGCCGCCATGGAAAACATCATGAACCATGCTGAAACTGACAAAAACGTCCGTGCCATCATCGTGACCGGCACGGGTAAGGTGTTTTGTGCCGGAGAAGATCTCTCCGAGCTATCCGAGGGTGGCGAGTGTCAAACCGTTACCGAGCACGGCTTTGGAGGCCTTACCGCACGCCTGTGCTCAAAACCAGTCATCGCCGCGTGCAACGGATCCGCTGCCGGCGGCGGCATGGAAATCGCCCTGTCATGTGACATGGTAGTTGCCGCCGAGAATGCCAAGTTCGGCTGCACCGAAGTTGGACTGGGAATCATTGCCTCAACCGGCGGCCTGGTTCGCCTTGCCCGTGACATAAACCGCAAGGACTGTATGGAGCTTTTACTCACCGGTAAGAAGATCAAAGCCCCCGAAGCCAAAAAACTAGGTCTGATCAACTACGTCGTGCCTGCCGAAGAGGTCATGGATAAGGCTATTGAGCTTGCCGAGCAGTGCCTGAAAAACGCACCTTTGGCCATCAAGTGGACAAAGTACATAGTGCATGCCGCCGGCCAGATGTCCGAAGAGGATGCCATGCGCTACTCCGATGCCGCATATCGCTTCCTTGAAAAGACCGCCGACGGCATTGAGGGACCCGCCGCCTTCGTGGAAAAGCGCGACCCCGTGTGGCAGGGCAAGTAGACCTTTTCGCAGTGCATGCTCCGGCAGAAGGGGATGTCTGCAAAACGCAGGCATCCCCTTTTATCTGCAATATTGAACTGATCTCGATCCGATACAAAGGTGCTTTTTACGCCCTCATACTGCCTTATGCGACGTTCTCCTGAGAACTTGTCTCGGCAAGCGATCTACCGCGCGTTTCGGGTCCAAAGAGCACGGTAAGGATGAAGGCAAGAACGACCAAACACGCCGCCACAAGCATCGTGGATCCGACGCCGAATGCAGCTAGAAATATCGGCGTACCATAAGTGGCGAAAATCGTGCCAATGCGCGTGAACGCGATGGCGATACCTACGGCCGATGCCCGCACCTCCGTGGGAAACAGTTCGTTGGGCCACAGCCACTGCAAAATACCAGGACCTCCACTGAAAAAGGCATACAGCCCGAAACCGATGATGATTACGTAGATGGGGGCATCGGGAACGATGCCGAGCACTGTCAATCCGATAGCCATCATCCCTAAACTTGCAATGGCGAGATTGCGACGGCCTATGGAATTGAGCCAAAACATAGCGGGTATGCTGCCCACTAAGAAGAACAGGCTCACGATGCTTTCCCCCAGAATGGACTGGTGACCCTCTCCCATGCCAAATGCATTCATGATCTGCGGACCAAAGGTATAGATGGCATACATTGGTACAACCTGACACAGGATGAAGATAGCGATGAACACCAGACGCTTGAAGTAGACGGGTTTGAGTAACGTGGAAAGATCCACCTTTGTTACCGCTTCCTCAGATTCAAGTTCCACATCAGAACCGAACACGCGGCGAACGATTTCCGCAGCTTCTTTCGCGCGACCCTTACGAGAGAGCCACAGAGGCGATTCGGGAATGTCGTGGCGACCTATGAGCAGGATGACGCAGGGCACAACAGCACTACCGAGCATCCACTTCCAGCCGTCCACCACACTGTAGAGGAAATAACCCACGAACGCCGCCACAGTGGCTCCCAGATACCACGAAGCAGAAACAGCGCCCATCGAGACCGAGCGATAGCGTTTGGGTGTGAATTCGGTGATCAACGACGTGGCAATAGGATAGTCGGCACCTACAAAAAACCCGATACTGAACCGTGCCAAGATGAGTTCGATGGGGTTAGAGGCGAAGACGCTCAAGACCGAAAAAACTGCGATTGCGATGATGTCGATTGTGAACATCCTCTTGCGCCCCAGCACATCGGTCATGTATCCGCCGAGGATGGCACCGAACAGCATGCCTACCATGACGGAGGCTCCGATCAATCCGCTTTCTGTTGCCGTGAGGTTAAACATCGGCGTTATCTGGGTTAAGGCAACACCGATTAGGGACAGTACATAGCCATCAAGAAATGCGCCGCCACCGGAAAACACCGTAACCTTGAGCAAAAAAGGTGTCGCCGGCACGTCATCAATGGTCTTGCTCCCTGTTTTTCCGGAAACAATCCGCTCCTTTTCCTTAGCATCGTCCATATTCATTGCCACCTCACGTCAATGATATCCAACTCCTGCTTGCACTGCGCGATGCAGGAAACCAGGAAAATTTAAGCCTTTAACGCAACTTCTTCTTGGCTATCTTTCCCACACTCGTACGCGGCAAGTCTTCGACCACTTCGACGATCGATGGGATTTTGAAACCCGCCAAACGACGCGCGCAATATCTCAGCACCTCTTCGATGTCGATTCCGCACCCCTCCTTCGGGATCAAAAATGCCTTGACGGCCTGGTCGCGCACGGGATCGGGCACGCCGATAACCGCAGCCTCCTCAATTGAAAGGTGCTCCATGAGCACGGCTTCCACCTCGGATGCAGAGATGTTTTCCCCTGAACGCTTGATCGTGTTAGATTTACGATCCACGAAGTAGAACCATCCTTCTTCGTCGCGATAGCCCCTGTCACCCGTATGCATCCAGCCACCATCGTCCATCGTGGACTCCGTGCTCCTGCTGTCGCGGTAATAGCCCTTCATGAGCGTTATCCCCGGGATACCGCGCACAACAATCTCCCCCACCTCGCCAGCGGAAACAGGGCGGGACCTTTCATCCAGAATCTCCACTTCGTAACCAAGACCTGCGCGCCCGACGGAAGGCCATCGACGCTCGCCATAGGACAGATCAGTCAGCACCCAACATACCGATTCGGTAGAGCCGTAGCAGTTCATGAGGCGCACTTCGAAACGTTTCTCGAAGGAATCTCTCTCTTGATCGGTTATGGCGAGGTAATACTGAACCGTACGAACACAGTGCTCGCGCTCGCACTCATCATGAGGCTGTAGCATCATCGTGCGCACAAGCATAGAGGTGAGTTGAAGCGATGTGGCACGATATTCCCGTACCTGTTTCCAATAACGTCGCGCACTGTATTTCTCGATTAAGATGAGCGTAGCACCTGCAGTGAGTACGGGCATCAGCGCCGCCGTCTGGAAATTGGAATGGAATGCAGGCATCGTGGTAAGCAGACGATCATCGGGAGTGAGTGCACACTGCCAGTCTCCGAAATATCCACCGAAAAGCATGTTGGCGTGTGTGAGCTCCACACCCTTAGGATGAGATGTGGTGCCCGAAGTAAATATGATCATGGCCGTATCTAAGGCTGAAAGCCTACATGGTTCCTCAAGATCATCAGACTGGAGCGCAACTTGGGCATCGAAGTCAACGGCATTTCCAAACAAGGGCTCTCCTGGATGATGATGTGTAATGAGCAAGTGCGAAACGTGATAGCATCGATCAATTTTCACAGGCACCGGATTTCGCCATCGAATGTCATCGGGCACGTCTTCAATGTAAAACGGTTGACAATCCGGCTCGGCAACCACAATGCTCACGTTGCACTTCTCATAGATAAATTCGCACTCTTCAACCATATTGGCCATATTGATGGGTATGGCAACAGCGCCTATCTTGGCCAGTGCCATCGCTATCGAGACGTATTCAGGCGAGTTATAGAGCTGCAGAGCGACGTTGTCACCTTTCTTCACACCGAGCGAAATAAAGTAATTCGCCGTGCGATTGATGAAGCGATCAAATTCGGCATAGGTATACTGACGTCGTATTCCTCCCCAACCCTGATATTCCATGAAAACGTGATCGGCGCGATTGCGGGCAAGCCGCTCCCATAGGTTACGCAGATTGTCATTGCCCACGATGGTACTCATTGCTCATTCCGTTCATTGCGAGGCGACCCCCAAAGGAGGTCGCGCGAAACGATCCCCTCCCGCCCTCAGGCGCAAGCTCAAACCTTGTCATCGCCGTATGTGCGATTTTCGGCGTCGCCCACGCCCTTCAAACATGAGGCAAATTTCTCTCGAGAACGTGACTAGTTCTCGCCGATTGCGATGACGCCTTCGGCCTCCAACCTGGCAATCTTCTCAGTCGTATAGCCCAGTTTGGTCAGCACATCCACGGTATCTCCGCCCTTGGCGGGCATGGGGCGCCAGATTCGACCAGGAGTCTGTTCAAAACGGGGCATGGGGGAGATCCCCTTAAAGGTTTCGCCGTCTTTAGTCTCCCACTCGACGAAGTTGCCACGGGCGGCCATGTGTGGATCCTTGACCATATCCTCGAATTCCAACACGCTCTGAGCGGCTATGCCGTGCTCAGCGAGGATGTCTTCAAGCTCGGGTTTGGTGCGCTCAAGCAACCAGGCTTCAAGGCGCTTCTCAAATTCTGCAGCAATGGGCATAGATAGCCACAAGGAGGCCGTGTCCTCAGGCAGATCGGGTGTACCCCAATGCTCGCCTAGACCCAGCTCTTCAACAATCCACTTGTTTTGACGGATACCGAACAGATTCAGTGCGATAAAGCCATCTTTGCACTTATACACACCGATACCGCAGAGGTTTTGGTTGCGGGCACCGGCGCGGCCCCAGTTGATCCCGTCGTTGAGAAAGTCAACCAGGTAGTACTGACTCATATACATGATGCCCTCGTACATAGCCCAGTC
>CAZLKG010000099.1:0-6162 GCA_964560045.1 uncultured Slackia sp. | reverse complement strand
AGGTATGTCAGGAGGGCGGCGGCTATGGACGAGTGAGCATTTTGGTGCCACTGTGTCTGTGCGAGAACCGCAGCGCAGTCAAGCCCTATCTTCGGGACGCGCGCACACAGCGAAAGGAACTCACGCTCGATGCGCAGGCGCTCTCGCTCCTGCGGGGGCAACGACACAGGCTGGGTCGTCGATGTGAGCAAGGAAGAAGAATTGCTCTTATCACCCTGAGCCATGCGCGGAACAGACATCTCTGCCAAGCGCCGTGCCACTTCTTGGGAGTCCATGTGAAGCCTGTCGGCTATGTAGCCCACGTATTCTTGCGCAAGCACCGATCTCTTGATGGCAGCCAAAAAACCCAAGGCCTCGGGCAAGGCTCGGCTACGATCGCTGAAATCGGACAGGTCGTAGCGTGCAAGTGAGCGGTCTATGGCGTAGCGCAGAAGTGGGGTTGCCCGCTCTATCAGCTCCCCAAGAGATGCAGCCCCGCGCTGCTGCACAAAATCAGCCGGATCAAGTCCGTCGGGAAGGGTGACCGCATACAACTCCATGCGCGATCGTCCCGCTTCGGGCAGCATGTTTTCGTCCATAAAGCGCGCGGCGCGATCGGCGGCACGCTGACCGGCTTCATCTCCGTCAAACAGATATACGATACGCCTTTTAGCATGGCGCGAAAGGCTGCGGATATGATGCGCAGTAAGCGCCGTACCCAAGGTGGCAACGGCGTTTTGTACGCCCGCCTCATGCAATACAATGACGTCGGTATAGCCTTCCACCACGATGGCAATACCTGATGATGCCATGGCAGCCTTGGCCATATCCAAACCAAACAGCACCTCGGACTTATGAAAGATGGGGCTCTCCTGCGAATTGAGATATTTGGGTTCACCCTTGCCCACCACGCGCCCGCCGAAGGCTATGGTCTCACCACCGGCGTCTCTGATGGGAAACATGATACGGTCGAAGAAGCGATCCCGCAGACTACCATCGCGCTTGGAGGGTAGCGCCACATTGGCATCGATTAATTCTTGTGACGTGAAGCCCAACGAGTGCAAATGGTTAACAAGTGTTTGCTGCCCCGGTGCATAGCCAAGGTTCCAGCGTTTGGGTATGTCTCCACCCAGCCTGCGTCCGGCCAGATACGCCCGCGCGGCATCAAATTGGCTCCCCGGCTCGCGCATAAGCCGCCTGTGGTAAAAACTGGCCGCTTCCTGACAAACCTCTTTAAGACGTGTCTTTTTGCCGCGCGATACGCGCTCTCCAGAGGTCTCATATATCTCGATACCGGCGCTTCGCGCGAGTTCACGCACGGCATCCACAAAGCCCAGATCGTCTATTTTCATGACGAAACTGAACACGTCACCACCCTCACCGCAACCGAAGCAATGCCACAGCTGCGTGGCGGGATCTATCTTGAACGAGGGCGATTTCTCGTCGTGAAACGGACAGCATCCCCAGAAATCACGACCGCGCTGGCGCAAAACCACGCGCTCGCCCGCTATCGCAACAAGGTCGCTCGCTTCGCGAACCCTGCGGATATCTTCCTCGGAAATGCCGGGCATGCCTCCTCCTCTCACCGGACAGATGCTGCCGACTAAACCTCACAACCCTACACAGCAGATACTTTGGGCATGCCCCGGAAAAACGCTGATGCTACCCCCTACTTAACCGCGCTTCCTTACAGATTATCCCGAACCCACTGGATGTTGGATTTTACCGTGGCTATGAGTTCGTCCACGGAGTCGAACTTGATCATGGGGCGCAGACGGCGCACCGGTTCCACAAAAATGGTGCCACCGTAGATCTGACCTGAAAAGTCAAGAATGTGCACCTCACAGGTGGCCGACGCATGAGCAAAGCTGGGAGCCACACCCACGCTCATGGCTGCTTTGTAGCGCACGTCATCCACCGTGACCCATGCGGCATACACGGCCTCGCCAAGCACCTGCATCATCGCGGGCAGTGTGACGTTTGCCGTAGCAAATCCCATGTCCGCACCCTCACCGCGACCTCTCTCGACCGTGCCTTCAAACCCATACGGATGACCCAGAAGTGAGACGGCCTGCTCGCATTCGCCCGCAGCTAAAAGTAGACGGATGCGCGTAGCGGTGATGGGTTTTCCGTCAGCACTTTTCAGATCGTGAGCGCACACACGCATGCCGCAGCGCGCAGCCCAGTCCTCAAGGTGCGTCACCACCCCAGCCGCCCGTGCGCCGAACCTGAAATCGCTTCCCACATGCATCGCATGAGGAACGGCTCCTTTGAACAAGGAATCAAGAAATGCAGCGGGTTCTTGTGAGGCAAAATCAGCCGTGAACGGCAACACTACCACGGCATCGACCCCGGTTTGGGATAGCTCCCTGATACGCCGCTCATTACTCATGAGCTTCTTTAGGCGCTCGGCATGAAAGCGCTCATCGGGATCGATGTCAAAGGTGAGCACGGCTGAGATGCAGCCCGCCTCATAAGCCGTTGCGCGCGCCTCCCCGATCAAAAACTGATGCCCCCGATGAACACCGTCAAACACACCAAACGCAACGCTGGAGCCCGCCAGCAAAGCGCGATCAAAGGTCTCATCTGCCCTATAGATCTTTGCCACGAATAACTCCTTGAGAAAACACACAGCTCGGACGCGCCTCGCCCCGCTTGGGGGATGCGACATAAATGGCCCGAAGCTCGCTTTCAAACACCAGGCTTATGCATTCGCCCTCGCGCACGGGTTCATTGGCTCTTCGCACTTCGGCCTTTTGTGCTTCGACCTCGTGCGTTTCGAGCCTTCGCGCTTCAGCTTTGCGAACTTCGACCGTGCGGGAGTCAGAGTGCGCTTGAGCGCCAAGGGCACCACAGCAACAAGATGCCTCAAAGACCTCCAGAGCCGAAAGCGGCAGCGCACGCCCACAACTTACATCTTTTGCCTGAGCATCGCTGATGAAGGCCACCCGAAACCCCAGCAAGAATACCGGGTCTAGTGCAGCCTGCAACCCGCACGCTTCAAGCTCATCAAGGGTTACGCAGCTCTCCACATCAAGTGGGCCCGTCCGTACGCGGCGCAGGGAGGCCACGTGCGCCGCAGAGTCAAGGGCTGCCCCCACATCGCGCGCAAGAGAGCGAATGTAGGTACCTTTGGAAACCACAAGGCGCACATCCCACCAGGCGCGCTCAGTTAAAGGATCCTCTTCCAGATCCAAAAGCTCGGCACCATAGATTTCCACGTCGCGCGCTTCAAGGTGAACAGCGTTACCGGAGCGCGCCGCCTCATAGGCCTTCACACCTTTTTGTTTGATGGCGGAATATGTTGGCGGCAGCTGACGGTGGCGCCCCACAAGCGCCCTCACATAATCTGAGGAAAAAGCGCGGTCGTAAACCTCAAGGGGCACGGCTGTCGTGCGCACAGGAACTCCCTGCGCGTCATCGGTGTCGGTGGCCACGCCGAACGCTATGCGCGCCTCATACGCCTTGTCATGTGTGGCTAAGTAGGCATTCAATCGCGTTGCTGGCCCCACGCACACAACAAGCGCTCCTGTAGCAAGAGGGTCAAGCGTTCCGGCGTGGCCCACACGCCGCTCGCAAAAGGCGCGGCGAACAGCGTTCACCACGTCATGCGAGCTTTGACCCAGCGGCTTGTCCACACCGACGACGCAAGAGATGCCGCTTTCACCACGCCTCATAGCCCGCCTCCGGCACACAGCGCGCTCAGATGGACCGGTAGATCGGCTAGCGCCTCGGAGAGCGCACCTTGGTAGGTAAAGCCTGCCGCCGCAGTGTGGCCGCCCCCACCGAAACGGCGGGCGAGCTTGGCCACGTCAATTCCGTCGTCTTTCGCCCGCAGGCTGCCACGCACGCAGTCGTCCTGCTCACGCAGGATGCAGGCCACCTTGATGCCCGCGAGGGAGCGTAGTACATCAATAAGAGGCTCGGCGTCGGATTTCACCGCGCCAGTCCGAGCAAAGTCACTACGCGAGATATGCGAAAGCACCCATGAGCCGTCCTCGGCCACCTGCATGTTGGTAAGCATGCAGCGCTCGAGATCAAGAGAAGCGTGAGAGCGCATCTGATACGCCCTGCGCGAGGCGAGCGCAGGGTCAGCTCCGGCCTGAACCATTTCGGCGGCAAAGGTAAAGGCCTGTGCTGTGGTGTTTTGGTACTGAAAACATCCGGTGTCGGTCATGAGTGCAACATAGAGACAGGTCGCCATCTGAGGTGTGGGAGCAACGCCCATCTCTTTGATGAGCGTCCATATAAGCATACCGCAGGCGGGCGCATCAGGATCCACGTAGTTGAACTCAGACATGCACCCAGGCGCGGCGTGATGATCGATCGTGAAGCGAATCTTGGCGCGCTCCTGAATGGAAAAAGCCGCCCCGATGCGCGAGGGGAGCGGAACGTCGCAGGCCACAAAGGCACCAACGGGACCTTTGAAATCCTCAGCGGGAACCATCTTGTCAGCACCCGGCAAATACATCAGACCCATTTCAATGGAGTCGGGATTGGCTAGCACACAGGTCACGCGCTTGCCCATGGCTTCAAGCGCAAGAGCCAATCCCAGCTGGGATCCAAGGCAGTCGCCATCAGGACTTACGTGCCCGCACAATACGAAGTCATCAAGCCTTTTGAACTCCTCAGCTATTGCCGCGAGGGTTGTGTTGGTCTGAGGGGTGGGTGCCATGCGTCTAGTCCAGATCCTCCATAACCGTACCGGATTCATCCGCTACAGCCGCATCGGTGCCGCTTGAGCTGGCGTTGCGCTCGGCATCGCGAAGAATCACATCGTTGATGCGCTGCGCCTCATCAACGCTTGAATCCAAGAGGAAGCGCAGATCGGGTGTGACGCGCCACGAAAGTGAGCGCCCCATAAGGCTGCGAATACGTCCCCGCGCCGCCTTAAACCCGGCAGCTGCCTCTTCATAGCGGTTCGGCTGCGCACTGTAGAACACGTTGCAATAGCTGCGATCGAAGCTCACCTCACATCCGGTTATGGTGACCAGATGCAGGCGGGGGTCGCTCACTTCATGCAGCAGGATGTCGGCAAGCACCTCGTGAGCCTGCTCGTTGACCTTTCTGCTCGAACTGGATTGTCTCATACCGAACAGCCCTCCCTTCAGGGGGATGCAGACGACCCGCACAAGCTGCGAGCCGCTGTTCTCATTGCGTGCGTTCAATCTCTTCGATACGATAGCCCTCGATGAGATCACCGACCTTGATGTCCTGGTAGCCGTCAACGCCGATGCCACATTCGTAGCCCTGCTTCACGGTTTTCACGTCGTCCTTGAAGCGACGCAAAGAGGCGATCTTGCCCTCGAAGATGACAGTGGACTCACGCACCACGCGCACCTTGTCATCGCGGCTGATTTCGCCCTCAGTGACGTAGCAACCGGCCACGTTGCCCACCTTGGGAACGCGGAAGACCTCGCGCACCTCGGCGCTGCCGGTGTCGCGCTCTAAGATCTCGGGGGCAAGCATGCCCACACGCGCGGCGTTAATGTCTTCGATGGCCTGGTAAATGACACGATAGAGACGGATATCCACCTTCTCATGCTCAGCCGCCTTGCGAGCACCAGCACTGGGGCGCACGTTGAAGCCTATGATGATGGCATCGGAGGCAGCTGCGAGGGTTACATCGGTCTCGGTCACACCGCCCACGGCTGAGTGGATGATGTTGATCTTGACCTCGGACTGATCCATCTTCTCGAAGGCATCGCGCAAAGCCTCAATAGATCCTTGAACGTCAGCCTTCACCACCAAATTGAGTTCGCTCTCGCCGCCTTCGATGCGATTGAACAGATCGTCGAGGCTCATATGACTCTTTGACTCCTGGGCTGCCAGGCGCGCACGCAAGGCACGCTCCTCGGCCAGCTTGCGAGCATCGCGCTCATCCTCAAACACGCGGAATTCATCACCTGCGGTGGGAACGCTGGATAGACCTAAAACCTCTACCGGATCGGACGGACGCGCCTCTTTGGCGTGCCCACCTCGCGGGTCGATGAGGGCACGCACACGACCATGGCTTGTTCCGGCAACGAGCGCATCGCCTGGCTTGAGGGTTCCGCGCTGTACGAGCACCGTGGCAACAGGTCCCCGGCCTTTGTCCAGATTAGCCTCAATAACGAATCCGGAGGCTAAGGCATCGGGGTTGGCTTTAAGCTCAAGCACGTCAGCCTGCAGCAGGATGGTTTC
>CAZLKG010000098.1:0-6164 GCA_964560045.1 uncultured Slackia sp. | reverse complement strand
ACTATGACAAGATAACGGCTCCGCCGTATGAAACGGTGTTCACGAGCGAAAACAATTTGCTCATGCAGGAAGCCCGCGATAAGGCGGTAGCCTTTTATCGTCGAGAAGGCATCTCGCTGTCCACGGACAACACAACACCGGAAGATCACCTCGGATATGAGCTGGAATTCATAGCCATCCTCATTGAGAGGTTTTCCCATGAGATCAACGAACTTAATATGACAGAAGCTCAACGGCTTTTGCAAACGCAGAACGAGTTTTTCTCGCAGCATCTTGAGAATTGGCTCCCCACCTTCGCAGCTGCTGTAAGCAAATATGCAAAGACGGATTTCTACCGGGGAGTAGCCCGTCTTGTCCGAGGCTATGTTCAAACCGAACGTGAGATTCTTGACGATTTATCGGAAACCTTATTCGTCGAAGAGGCATGAGAAATGACGACGATCACGCGTCGGGCGCTTTTGGGCGCTTGCGCGGCAGTTGCAGCAAGCATAGGCGTTGGCGGTATCGCCTGGGCGATTGGTAACAAAGACGATCTGCTAAGACCTCCTGGAGCGCAAGATGAGAACAATCTTCTTGCGCTGTGCTTGAAATGTGACCGATGCCGTTCGGTGTGCCCAACCGGAGTGATAAGCGTTGCCCACATTGAGGACGGACTCGTTGCCGCTTTGACACCAACGCTCGACTTTCATAAAGGCCCTTGCGATTTCTGCGGCAAGTGCGCTGAGGTGTGTACGACCGGTGCCATAGGTTCCTTTGACGAACATACGGACAAAATCGGCGTCGCTATTGTGCAGGAGGATCGCTGTGTCGCTTACTTTGGGGGATGTGCCATATGCGTCTCAGCGTGTCCATATGAGGCAATTTCACTCGATTCGTCAAACCATCCGGTTGTTGATGCATCTTTATGCAATGGGTGTGGCGCATGTGTGGATGCGTGTCCGGCGCTCGTATATCGATCCTTCAGCGGCGGCACGCGTCGTGGCATAGAGGTGGTGACGGCCAGCGTCTATGAGCGCCTTGGTGTGACTTCGGTTTCCGACGGAAGCGAGGCGGGGCTCGCATGAACAAGAAAGAGAAAGAGCAGTACTACCCTCTTGGCAACGCCGGAGATGAAACAGGTGAGTGCGGCACGCACCAAAATCGCATGCACCAAAAGGCCAGAAAGGGCATCCGCTCGATCACCTTGCGCACGTTTTCCGCTCTCGCAATCATTGCGGTGGTATGTATCGGGTTGGCTTTCCATACCGGCATCGGGACACTCTCATCCTGGGGAATCGCAGACATAGCCACCATATGTCCGCTTGGAGCGATTGAAACAACACTTGCGGCGCACACCATAGTACCTTCCGTCATCATCCCCTTCATCGTGGTATTTCTTATCACCGTGATAGTTGGGCGTGCATTTTGCTCATGGGGGTGTCCGGTGCCTCTGCTGCGGCGCGTATTTGGACTCAAAACACCCGCTCAACGGCGGGCTCTGAGCACGAAACATGATGCCAAGAATGCCTCTTTACAGCAGGTGGACGAGGACGCAAAAGATTCGTGCATACAGAAGAGTAATACAGGGCAGACCCAAATCGAAAGAGCAGGCAACGCGCGAAATTGGGTACTTGGCGGGGTTCTTGTGTCCTCGGCAGCCTTTGGTTTTCCGGTGTTTTGCATCGTGTGTCCCGTTGGTCTGACATTTACAAGTATCGTTTTGTTATGGCGACTCTTTCAGTTCAACGAGACAACGCTTTCGCTTGTAGTGTTTCCGGCAATACTGATAGTCGAGTTGGTGGTAGCGCGTAAGTGGTGTCAGCATATCTGTCCTTTGGGAGCATTGCTTGCACTTATCTCGCGACTCAATCGAACGTTTCGACCCCGGGTTGACACCTCGGTGTGCCTGCATGCGAACGGCCAAGCATGTCATCGTTGCGCTCAAATATGTCCGGAAGGAATCGACTTGCACAACACGGATGCTTCGACTCTGCTGGCTGATTGCACAAAATGTCGCGACTGCTCAGATGAATGCCCCGTACATGCCATCGACTTCCCGACGCTGTATTCGGATAAAATCAAGAGGTAACGCACATCGTTCTTGACTGAGCTAAGAGCAACGAAGAGGGTCTTTGCTTGATCAGGGGGAAATGTTATGAACGATGATCAAAAGAAGAAAGGCTCTTGCTCCCTGCACGACAGAGGGCAGCCTAAGCAAGGCCGCACCAATCGCGTCGAACGTATGAAAAAGTTATCTCATGTCGCACTGCTCTCCGATCTCAATGAGCAGTGGCCTTCCCTGAAATTTCTCGGTTTTGGCTGTTATTACGCCTGGATCTGGCTGTGTTATGACAGCGGCGTATTGGTACTCAATTCGCAAGAGACCGGCGCAGCTGATAGTATCTTTGTGATGTACCTTCTTTCCACCGCTGCGCTTACCTTTATGCTCATCACCCTTGCGTTTATTGCCAATCGAGTTGAGCGCATATTCGATAACCAACTCATCATTTTGGGGATGGGTCTGTTCGCATCGGTGAGCACAGGATTGGTTGCTATGACGGCAACAACCGAGGATGGATATTTCATTTTCATTGTGTCATCTGCGGCAACGGGCATTGGTACGGCATTTGTGGCGCTTCGTCTAGGAATTATCTACGGAGCCGTTCCGGCACGTCAGGCGACCATGTATATCCTCGCATCATTCGTGTTCGCATGCATGTTGTACTTCGTTGGCATAGGGCTTCCAGAAAGTGCGGGTCTCGTTTTTGCCTCCGCCCTCCCGTTTTTTGCTGCTCTCTGTACAGTGGTCGATCTTCCAAACAAATCTGTGACTACCCAGAATGCAGTGTCTGACCATGCTCGGTCACCCACTAGATTGTCGCGCAGTTTTTTCATGCGCTTCGCTGCAGCAATCTTCGTATTTGCTGTTATTGTTGGGATAACACGGGGCTACGCCGCTTTGAGTGAATCCATTGTTGCATTGAGCAGCAAAGGAATAGTCGTAGTATCGAGCGTGGGTGCAATCGCAGCAATTCTCTTCATCGCAGTGGGGCTGACCACGAAGAGATTCAATATTTCAAAGATTTATTATCCGGCAATCATTTTGGCAGCAGTCGGCATGCTCATCATGCCAATCATATCGCTTGTAAGCGCTTCTCCTGAATCCGTCACCTTTGAACAAGGGATAATAGGCATCGCGTACGCTCTGTTCATTCTTGTTATTTGGTGTCTTTGCGCCCACCTGTCATATTCGACATCCATCTCGCCAATAATGGTCTTTGGCTGGGGACGTGGAAGCTCAGCGGGGGGAACAACGATAGGCTGGCTTTTAGGCTCCGTTCTGATTCAAGAGACCGAAAATAACGTTTCGCTGCTTTTGGCCATCTCCATCATTATGGCCTTTCTCCTCGTTGTTATTGTAACGCTGGTGCTGAGCAATAAGACGATTCAAGAAGTCTTTGAACAAAAGGGAGCTGATA
The DNA here is from genome assembly GCA_964560045.1 of uncultured Slackia sp. Classification (GTDB taxonomy): domain Bacteria; phylum Actinomycetota; class Coriobacteriia; order Coriobacteriales; family Eggerthellaceae; genus Slackia. The sequence continues at coordinate 2,706 of CAZLKG010000098.1, read as the reverse complement.
GCGACTCAAAGACTGTGACTCCAGGAGACATGTTTCCCAAACAGCTTGTTGACAACCAGGGTTTCGTGGATGGCAAAAAGGACGATAAACAACCTGTCTCATGGATAAGCTGCTGCAAGGAGATCGCTAATGAGGCAAACCTCTCCCCGCGCGAGCGTGAGGTGATGCTTCTTTTGGCACGGGGTCGCACGATTGATTACATACATGACAAGCTGGGTATTTCAATGAATACCGCCAAAAGCCATGTGAGAAACGTGTATACGAAGCTGGGCATACACACCCGTCAAGAACTCCTTGACGTGGTAGAACAGCGCCACAAGCGCAATCGAACAAATTAAAATATTGTGAGGGACACGTGGTTCAAAAATGCCCACGCCTCGGCCTGCTCGTTGCTTCTTTGGTAGACAGCGCTCAGGTTAAGTCCGTTTACTAGGCGTGCTTGCCGCACCCTATGAAGCCGTACTCAATGCTTCGGGATATGGGTTTTGTGACTTCTGTTTGAAGTGTGTGGAAGCATGTCCTATGGGCGCACTAACGGGTTTCGACCCGCAAATTCAGCGTCTGGGCGTTGCGCGCATCTCGGAGCAGAGTTGCCTTGCATTCAGCAATGCGGGTGGATGCACGAAGTGTGTTGATTACTGCCCCTTTGATGCCGTATCGCTTGATGAGGATCGCAGGCCGGTGGTGGACGAATCCGCCTGTAACGGGTGCGGAATCTGCGAGAACATCTGCCCATCCTCGACGTATCGAGCATTTACTGCAGGGAAGCAGAGGGGCATCAACGTCGAGGTTCCAAAGGAGGTGGGTGCGTGAAAATCACGTATGTGCGCCGCAATGGCTTGCTTTCCCAAGATTGAGAATGCGAAACGAACGTGGCTTATCCCTGCTGTTGCGCATTGCGGTCGCTGTGACACGCTACGCGTTCTATCTGGCCATCTAGCCTTGAATTCAGATACGCATTTTTTGCCGGATTATCGGGAGAGTAGGGTGTCATAAGAGAGGACGGCGCGGTTGGTCAGGTTGCAAGCGCGCCGTCCTCTAAGTTCTGTCTAGCTTGTCAAATTCGGACGCGGCTTTGGTGGCGTCTGGGTTCGCATCGCTCCTATTGCCCGTCTCCATCGGATGCGAGCTGGCGGGCGTGGGCGCTCTCGCGCTCAAGGTTCGCCATGGCCTCGCGCAATGTGGCAACCTCGGATTCGGTTTTAACCCCGCCGCGTGCATCCACGAGCTTGCGCAGCGCCTTTTCGGCATCCCTCACACGGCGCTTCTCTTCGCGGTCGAGTTTGCGGCATGGCTTGGATGCTATTGCTCGCCCTACCGTATCAAGCAGACGCAGCGCTTCCTCGCGAACTTCCATTCCTTCGCGCCGAGCCGTATCCTGAGCGGCGTTTTCCTGTGCATCGCGGATGGCGGCCTGCACCTCTGCGTCGGACATTTTGCCCGAGTCGGTTACGGTTATCGATTGTTCTTTGCCGGTATCCAAGTCTTTCGCCGACACTTTGAGAATGCCGTTGGCATCAATATCGAACGTGACTTCGATGCGTGGTACGCCGGCTGCTGCGCGTTTGATGCCCTTGAGTCGAAACTTGCCGATGGTTTTGTTGTCCGCTGCCATAGGGCGCTCGCCCTGAAGTACGTGGATCTCAACGCTGGACTGAAACGAGGCAGCTGTGGTGAAGATCTGTGAATAATGCGCCGGCAGCGTGGTATTGCGCTCGATTATGCGGGTTGCGACGCCTCCTACCGTCTCGATGGATAGGCTCAAAGGCGTGACGTCCAAAAGCAGCATAGTATCGCCTGCGAGTACGATTCCGGTCTGTGAGCTGCTAAGGGTATCAGCCTGGATGGCGGCGCCTAAGGCCACGCATTCGTCGGGATTGATGGACGAGGAGGGCTTTTTGCCGGTGATCTCGTGCACAAATTGCTGCACGGCAGGTATGCGGGTCGATCCACCCACCAAAAGTACGCTGCCGAGCTCGGATGCGGCGATTCCCGCATCGTCTAGCGCACGCTCGACGGGTTCACGGGTGCGCTCCACCAGATCACGTGTCATCTCCTCAAACTGAGTCCGCGTAAGCTCCATGTCCATATGAAGTGGTCCTTGTGATCCCTGTGTGAGATAGGGCAGGTTCACATGAGTCGATTCAGAGGCAGAAAGTTCCTCTTTGGCTCTGCGAGCTGCCTCGCGCACGCGCTGGGCAGATTGTGGATCTCTCATCGGGTCGATGCCAGTGGAGCGCCGGAACCCTTCCGCGAGCGACTGGGCCACGCGACTATCGAAGTCATCGCCCCCTAGATGGTTGTCTCCTGAGGTCGCCAGCACCTCAATCACATCATCGCCTATCTCGATGATGGACACGTCGAATGTGCCGCCGCCCAGATCGTATACCATCACTTTCTGGCGCGCACCGTTTCCCAGGCCGTAGGCTAACGCCGCGCTTGTGGGTTCGTTGATGATGCGCAGTACATCAAGTCCTGCGATGCGTCCGGCGTCCTTGGTGGCCTGGCGCTGGGTGTTATTGAAGTAGGCAGGCACGGTAATGACGGCCTGCGTAACCTCGCATCCCAGATACGCTTCGGCATCCTTGCGCAGCTTGCGCAGTATCATGGCCGAAATCTCCTGCGGGCCGCGCGTGCGTCCGTCAATGCGAACTTCCCCGTCGGTGCCCATACGCCGCTTGACCGCCGCTCTCGTGCGATCGGGCT
>CAZLKG010000097.1:0-6389 GCA_964560045.1 uncultured Slackia sp. | reverse complement strand
CTCGGACTCCGCAAACACCGTACACATGGAGCTAATTTGAGTAGGCGAACCTTCGCGCGCAAGCGCAGAAAGCTCATCCAGAGAGACTCCCAATCGGTTCGCCATTATTTCGAGAAATTTGCCCGTACCGGCAGAACACTTGTCATTCATGGAAAACTTTGCGACATGTCCTCCCTTAACAACAATGCCCTTGGTATCCTGGCCGCCGATATCAACCACCACACCATCGGATTTGAAGAGATGATAAGCTCCCCTCGCATGGCAGGTGATCTCGGTTACCACCTTATCGGCAAATGAGGCAGAGATACGCCCGTATCCCGTTGCAACAACAACGCAGTCACAGGAATTAATATGTAGGGCTTCCAGCTCATTAAGGGCGCGTTGAGCAGCATCGACGCTACTGTAGCCTGTAGGCAGGACCAACGTGTTCACCACGTTGTCCCCTTTGAGTACGGCTAGCTTTGTAGCGGTGGATCCAATGTCAAGACCTACCCGATACCGTGCCGCCATCATAGCACCCCTTTTTTCACCGAACGCGCAATCGATCTGAGGGCATCAAGCGCCTCATCAACTTCATCCTCGGTATTGAGATAGGAGAAGCTAAAACGAACTGCCCCCTGCTCCTCAGTACCGAGAGATCGATGCATAAGCGGCGCACAGTGAGCGCCTGCGCGCGTGGCGATACCAAAATCATTTGAGAGCATGCCGCTCACCTGGGCAGAATCAACATCGCCAATGTTGAGCGCGACGATGGCGCACCGGGCATCCGTGCCACCGCCACAGATGCGAACGTCAGGAAGGGCAGCAGCGCCCGCGCGAAAACGCTCGGCAAGATTTTTGTCATGAGCGGCAATCTTCTCGATGCCTTCACGCTGAATAAACGCAACACCAGCACCAAGACCGGCAATGCCGTGAGCATTGATGGTACCCGCTTCAAGTCGCTCAGGCATGGCGGTTGGATGGGTTTCATCAAAGCTGTGCACTCCTGATCCGCCCACAACAAGAGGACGAATATCAAGGCCCTCCGCCACACAGAGACCCCCTGTTCCCTGTGGGCCAAACAAGCCCTTATGGCCCGTAAAGGCGAGAACATCAATTCCCAATTCAGACTGCGATAGTGGCCACGTACCAGCCGTCTGAGCAGCATCCACCACGATGAGCGCACCAAAGGTGTGCGCCATAGCCGCAAGCCGGCCTACATCATAGATATCACCGGTCAAATTTGATGCGTGCGTTACCGCAATAAGTTTCGTCTCATCGCAAAACAGCTTCTCAACTGCGCCATAGTCAAGCGAGCCATCTGCCCCAACAGGGGCAACGGATAGCCGAATAATACCCTCATCGCGCAGGCGATAGAGGGGGCGCAAGACCGAGTTATGGGAAGCTGCCGTAGTAATAACGTGATCGCCTGGCGACACCAGACCGCACAAGGCGGTGTTGAGCGCCTCGGTAACATTGAGCGAAAATGCAACGCGCGCAGGCGAGGGCGCACCGAGCAGCGAGGCAATGCGCTGTCGTGCATCAAAGACAGCGACATCGGCAGTAAGCGACGATGAATGCGCACCCCGCCCCACACCGCCAAAGGAATGCAGGGCCTTTGTCACGGCAGTAGTGACCTCAGGTGGTTTTATGAGCGTTGTTGCCGCATTATCAAGATAAATCATGACATCCTTGACCAATACAAGCGCTTTGCAGCAATAGGCGCAAAAACGTAAAACGTATCTCGTTGTAGTACATGTATTTCATTACGACAGATGTCGCACGGGAATGCAGAAAGGCGAGCCGTAGGCAGAATACAACTCCACACCGTCCCGACGGCGCGTCACGCACGTGGCCTCGCTAAAAAGAAACGGGCGCAGAACACCGACCCTCTGAGCGGCTACCACCTAATGCGCAGTGTAACACTCGACCGAAAGCAAGCTCTAAGATGTACTCACCATTCTGCTGAATAGACATCATTTGTTGAACACTTCTTCGGAACTTCTTCGGAACTTCTTCGGAACCCACTTCTTTGGGAGGTTCGTCTTCGTTTGGCGTTAGGGTTTCGTTTCGCTTCGTGTTTCGGGTTTCGTTTTCGGGTAAAACGGGTCCTCCTTCATTGATGGAAAGCGAGTGAAGGTGCCAAAGAGTCTGGTACCATACGCGCGTCTGTTTGCGGATAGTTGATGGAGATGGTTGGATCCTGGTGGGTCCCACGGCCTTCAAAGCCGCTGTGAGGCGCGCAGAACGTCTCGGGTGCGTTCGATTCGCATGCATCTCCGCCAAAAAATGAACGGGGTCGTTTATCAGCGGCGTTCGTTAAGAACGCGCACATCATCTTCGCGGCGGGTGAGTCCGTGTGCATCAAAATATTCGAGCAGGGGAATGGCATATTTGCGGCTTGTTTCCATCGCGTCTTTAAGTTCGGCTGCGCTTGCTGATCCCCGCTTTTCAAGATACGCCCGTGCTGCATTCCAAGCGGATTGGAAGGCCTCGTCGCTGAAATAGTAGCTGCCCACCTTCACAATAGCACCGTTTCTCTCAAGCGTATTGAGAGCGCGGCGTGCAAGTAAATCATCTACGCCTTCATCGGTGATAAGTTTGTCGGCTGTCGGAGGCGTACTGCCTGCAGCGCGGATGCGCTCTGCGAGAGCTGCGCTTAGCTGCTGTTCTTTTTGCTTTGCGCCAGCGCCTGCTTTGGGATGGGCGGCACGTCCGCTCTCAAGTACGATGCATCCCTTGCCTTCCAGGCATGAAAGCAGGGTATCAAAAGCGTTACTGCTTATCCTGTCATCAATGCTGCGATGGAGTGCGGAGAGGGATATGCCTCGTTCGTTGGGGTTGTCGGCATGGAACTTCAGCAATGCGTTCTCCACTGCACCTGTGAGCGATTGAAGGCGGGCTTTGGTAAGAAAGTACGATTTTTTGCTATCTGACAAAAGCCTTACTATTTCGCCTTGTGTAGCACGTTTTTCCAAATGCGCAAAACATGTGGTGGGAAAGAGTCCGGAAATTTGGGCAACCTCATCCGCTGTAGCAGGGCACGGCACGAGCGCGAAGGCCGCGTCGCAGGCAGCCGCTTCATCTTTTTGGAGCAGCGATTGGAGCAGTTCGTGTTCTTCTTTGCGAAGAGTAGTACGTCGCCGTGGGTGAGCAAGCAGTACCTCCCCGCCGCCAATTACACGTACGGGAGTCATTGAACGAATGACAAAACGATCGCCTCGTGTGAGCGGCAATTCCTCATCGAGACGGATTTGCGCAAGCACAGCTTCACGAGGAGCCGCTTCATCAGCGCCATCCATAAGCAATACGCGGCCTTCCACTTCGGTAGTACCGTGATCAACGCGCACACGCATACCGGTTTTGAGAGAGGTCGCCGATCTGGTACCTAAGTAGAGCAAACGCGCATCAAAGCGATCGCTTGGCATAATGGTGTCTGGTGCGGCAAGCATCATACCTGGGCGCACTTCATCCGTTCCAATTGCACTGAGGTTAAGCGCTGTACGGTTACCGGCATATGCTACCTCAACGGACTCATTATGCTCCTGTACCGAGCGAACACGCACGCGCATTTTAGGAGGAAGCAACTCAAGTTCGTCTCCGGCGCTCACCGTTCCACTCCAGAGCGTGCCTGTAACAACTGTTCCAGAGCCTTTGATAGTAAAGGATCTATCGATGGGCAGCCGCGCATTTCCGCTGTGCTCTGTATGGAGAATAGTGGAGGCAACGTCTGCTATGACCCGCTTCAGATTTTCGACGGAATTCTGATCCTTTATAGAAGTGGATACGATAGGTGCTTGGGCATAGGGCGTCTCTCGAAGAGAACTGCGCACTTCCTCTTCCATGAAGGCGCGCCAATCGTCATCCACCAAATCGGTTTTCGTGAGCGCAACGATGAGCGTGTGAATGCCCAGCAGCTCAATAACCTGCAGATGCTCGACGGTCTGTGGCATGATGCCGTCGTCGGCAGCGATGCAAAGCAGGGCAAAATCAATTCCGGTGGAGCCTGCAATCATCTGGCGAACAAAACGTTCATGACCCGGTACATCCACCACACCCACTGAGCTTCCATCGGAAAGTTCAAGGCGGGCAAAGCCCAGCTCAATCGTGATACCTCGGCGTTTTTCCTCTTTTAGGCGGTCCGGGTCGGTGCCGGTGAGCGCTAGCACAAGCGATGATTTGCCATGATCAATATGCCCGGCAGTTCCCAAAACAAGATTACGTACAGGCCTGTTCGGTACTACAGGACTAACCTCTTCTTTCATGTTCAGGCCTCCTTGGAGGGGATACCGTGTATATTTTTTGCTTCAAGCGTGGTGAAATACTCGACGAAGGCACAGACAATTTCATCAAGGTCGCTCTCATCGGTAAGCGTGCGTGCGTCAAGCAATACGGTTTCCTTTTTAATACGGCAAATTATCGGGACGCTGCGCTTCTGGATCAGATGGCGCTCGCATGAGAGTGCGTCACCACTCATAAACGTGACGCGTACTGCGTAGGTATCAATACCACACATAGGAAGGGCCCCGCCGCCAGCCCGCGCGATCTCGGGAATCACATCGAGCTGAACACAGCCTGTCGGGAGTGCGCCCTTCAGACGCTCTTTGAGATTTTCGGCTCTCCTGCGCACGTCTTCAGCGTCTTCTGTAAGCATGCGCAGGGTGGGAATCTTACGCAGTGCCACGTCCTCATTGAGATATAGGCGCAGTGTTGCCTCAAGGGCGGCAAGCGTCATCTTGTCGAGACGCAAAACGCGAGCCAAGGGATGCGATTTGAGTTGTTCGATGAGAACCTTGCGACCGACGATAATACCGGCCTGTGGTCCACCGAGGAGTTTATCACCTGAGAATGATACGAGATCAGCCCCTTTGCGCAGCGATTCAGCTACGGTAGGTTCGGCGTACTCGCCAAAGCAGGAAAGATGAATGAGCGTACCCGAACCCTGGTCTTCGTACACAAGTACGGGATTTATCTCGTTGAGTCCGTGGGGAGGCTGTACTTTGTTGGAAATCGTGTGTTTGTCCTTGTTGCTGTCAGTAAAAGAAGCGACACCGGCGCGCCGTGCATTTTCTTCATCGGCAATCTGACGTAAATCCGTAAGGTCAACCGACTCGGTAAATCCGAGCATGCGATAGTTCGACGGATGCACTTTAAGGAGCATGGCGGTGCGATTTGAAATCGCTCGCTCATAGTCGATGCGATGTGTCTTGTTGGTGGTTCCCACCTCGACCATCTGCGTTCCGGATTGCTCCATGATGTCAGGAATGCGAAATGATCCTCCAATTTCTATGAGCTCACCTCGTGAAACAATGCTCTCTCCAGCAGAGGCGAAAGCTGTGAGCACCATCATCACGGCTGCCGCATTGTTGTTTACGGCAAGAGCGGCTTCGGCTCCGGTGAGTTCGGTGAGTAGACGCTCACAATGATCGTGGCGTGAACCGCGCGCCATGGTATTGACGTCATATTCCAGTGTTGAATAGCCACGCGCGACCTCCTGGACGGCGTCTGCAGCCTCCTTTGCGAGCACGCTGCGCCCAAGATTGGTATGGATAACCACGCCTGACGCATTAACCACGCGATGCAGTGAGGGTCGTGTGAGCTGAAAAACCTTGTGTGCAAGAATGTTGCCCACCGTCCGCAAAGAAACATCCTTGGTCTTTCCGGAGAGAACTTCCGTACGCAGCTCGTCGACAGCCTGTCGGGCTAAATCGACAATAATGGTGCGAGGAAAATACTCTTCGAGTTTCTGAGCGATCGACGTGCTCATCACCTCATCTATTTTGGGAAGTTTTCGGAGAAAGCGCTGATAATTCGCTTCCATTCAGTCCATTCCTTTCCTTCAGTGCTTTCGGTCGGTAGAACTTGGTACAGGAGTTGCACGAACCGCTCCGCTTTTTTGTAGCGATGTGACCAATATAGCTGTTATGCCCCTTGCATGCCATCTCCCTATCGCCATCGCTGAAAAAGGCTGGGTAATGATGGAGCAACACCGCTTTGTGCTTTCAGCCTTCAGCCGCGCGGCTGCCCTCGGCCATGAATTCGTTGATAGTACAGGCGAATTCCTCAGGAAAGAGGAAGAACAAGAACAGCAAGTGTATGTACCTCGCAAAAATCGGTGCTTGTCAAACCGGAGTAATTTACTGAACAGCAAACATACTCCGTGTGACTTGCACCGAAAAATTGTGCTTCGTGCTGTTTAACAGACCGCCATTGCTGCTTCCACGCAGTGCCCGTGATGTCCACAGGCTGTACAGGTTTTTGTGTTGCCGGGATATGCCTTGCCAAAAAGCGTTTTTCAATTTCGGTTTGAATGCCGTATGGCACTACGGACACATGTAGACCACTTTTGAATAGAGAACGCAGGGCATATTAAGCGAGCAGGCTTACTGCCACGATGAATGCGGCGGTCA